>JAUHWK010000073.1 GCA_030424555.1 bacterium
TCGAGTTCTTCCGCGACACGAACGAGGTTGCCACCGCAGTCGTGGTGCAGCTCGCGAACGAGGTCGAGGTGCTCGTCGAGTTGCGCCGGTCGATGAAGCCCCGGCATGATGCAGAGGCCATCCGGATGCGGGAGGAAGGGGCGTGACGCCCGCCGCCCTCACCGCCCGTCGAATGTGCAGCGTGGCACGGTGGCGGTCCCGCTGAGGCCGGTGGCCTGAAAACGCAGGTCCACGGTGGTGTCCGACACGGCCTCGACCTCGATGGTGCCCTCGAGGTTCCGCACCTCGAACGCCTCGGGGTCCCCCGAGTTGAGGCCCGCCCAGTCCAAGCAGTCCACGGCCTCCAGCTGATGGAAGGACGAGACCCCGAGGTCGTTGTCGTCGGTGATCGACGTGAAGCCCGTGGCTCGTCCCGTGATGGTGTGGGCCGCCGACGAGGCCGCCTGGTGGGGACAGAACGCCAGGTCCTCGACGTAGGTGCAGGTGGATTGGTTGCTGTTGGCCCGTGGCTGATCGCCGCAGGGCGCGTCGCCGAGCGCGAAGAACACCACCTGATCGACGGCAGGACACGACACGACCGCGGCATGGCGCACCGGGAACGCCTCGGTGCCGCTCCACGCCATCGAGGCACGGCCTTCGGCACACGCGGCGAGCAGGACGAGGCCCAAGGCCCCCCAGTGGACGGCGTGTGTGGGCAGGACGTCGCACCTCACGGGAAGGTGGTCTGGCGGTGGGGGCCTCACGGGACGACCGGCCCTGGCTCCACCGGCCCAGATCGCTTGGGCGTCCAGGTGGGATCCAGCGGGCCCGCAGCACAGCCGGTGAACGTGGTGTCGTGCCAGCGCACCCGGGCGGTGTGGCCGTACCGGGATCCCGCCATGTCGTCCGTGCAGGGCACGGGCTCGACATCCAGGATCAACGCCTCGTCTCCAGCCTTGGCCACCAACGACGTCTCCTGACGGGTGACCGTGCCGAGCTCCACCTTCCACTCCGGGGTGGACAGCACGGTGCCGTCGGGGTCTGCCGTGAGCGACCAGAACGGCTCGTTGCCCCCTGCGCGCCACCCGGTGCGTGCCGCCTGCGCACACCCGCGGGTCTCGCCCGAGGGATCGGCGAACAACAACGCGACCGCCGATGGACTGCCGGGGTTCCCCTCGATCCACAGCTCGGCGTACCCGGGCGTGCCATCGGTCATCACGGCGCCCTGGGTGACCGACCGTGGATCGGACAGGGTCACGGGCGCCTCGGCGCCGCACGCGGTCCACGAAATCGTCTCGCCCTTGCGCGACAACATCCCGCGCACCCCGCGCGTGGCATCGGCCCTCGGGGCCGGCGTCGGCGGCTCCTCTCCGGGCAGCACCGGGCGGGGCTGGCGCTTGAGCGCCTGGAGCTGGGCATCGATGCGCTGGGCCTGTTCGACCCGTTCCGCCTCCTGCGAAGGCAGGGCGCGCGCAGGCACCTCGTCCACCCCGGAGGGACCGGACGACGACCCGCCCCCGCCACAGGCCATTCCGCCCGCCAGGATCCCCACCACCGCTGCGCCCACGGCATCCATCGTCCGCATCCAGTCCCTCCGCGTGCTGGTGGGCCTCCCCTACCGTGTCCGACCCGCCCGGTGCCAAGGGCTCACCCGGTCGCCTGCGTTACGCGCAGCGTTCGCCTGGGGCGCGCATGGCCAACGATCACGACCTGTCCGACCGTCCCTCCCGCCTCCCTCGCGCGGCGGGGTTGGCGGTGGGCGTCGCCCTGTTCGCCGGCACGCTGTGGGGGGCCGACCTGGCCCTGCGCGCCACCGGACGCGACGACCTCACCACCCGGGCGATCCGGGTCGACCGGACGATCGACTGGATGGCCGAGGGGGACCCGCGCGTGATCGCCGGGGACTGTCCGCGGTACCGGTTCAAGGCCGGGGACGACGCCGATCACGGACCACCACGGGACGCCCGGGGGTGGCGAACCCTCACCACCGATGGCCCCACGGAGCCGATCGTCGTGGTCGTGGTCGGAGACAGCGTGATGTACGGCGGGATGGCACCGCTGCTGGAGCGCGCCTTCGCGGACGCCGGCGTCGCCGCCCGCATCGTCGACACCTCGGTCTACGGCTACGGCCTCGCCGACGAGGCCTGCATCCTGCGGGAGGTGCTGGTCGAGCAGGCGGTGATCGACCCCGACCTCGTGATCCTCGGGATCGTCCACAACGATCTCCCGGTCGCCGAGGCCGCCCGGGTCACCCACGAAGGGCGAACCTGGGACGTGCAGACCACCAGCTACCTCGAGTCCGACCTCGCCACGGCCCGGCTCCCGCCCCTGCTGCTCGACAGCCGAGACCCCTGGGTCCAGGCGCGTCGTGCCGACCTCCTCGCCCGCTGGCCCGATCGCATCGTGTTCGACTGGACCGGCCACCAGGTGCTGTCCGCCTCCGTCGAGCGCCTGCGCGATCCGAGTAACCCCGGCCACACCGTGCTCGACGCGGTGACCGGCACGATGGACACCGCGCCGCGTGCAGCCGTCACCCTGCTGTTCCCGCTCAACTACCACCGCGAGCCCAACCCGCTCGATCCCCTCATGGACGCCACGCTCGACCTGCTCCGCGGCGCCCAGCATCCGGTGGTCGACCTGCGCCCGGTCCTCCGGCCATTCCCCTCCGATGACCTCGTCCCGCTCGGGGAGGGACACGCCCAGTACGCCCAAGGACACGGAACCCACGACCTCCTGCACTACGGCGCCCCCGGCCTGGCCCTGGCGGCAGAGGCCGGGCTTCGTGCGGTGGACGACCCCACCTTGGCCGCGGCCCTCTCGCCCGTGCGCGCCGCGCTCCACCGGCTGGCCTCCGACGCCGCGCCGTGCGGCGGGTGGGTCTGCGACGACGTCCCCGCGTCCACACCCCACCGCGGGATCACCGCCCCCAACGCCGCCTGTCGGTCCTCCGGCCCCCGGGACTGTTCGACGCCCCGCGACACGCCGCGCTTCGGCGCCGGTGGGTTCCGCAACGCCCCCGCCGGGCTGGCGGACGACGATCGGGACGTGATGGCGCGCTGCATGCCGGTCATCCGCACGTTGGAAGCGGCCTACGGTCCTGCGTACGTCGACGAGATCGGCACCGCGCTGCGCGAGTACAAGGGCATGGACGACGCCGCCCTGATGGCGCTGTGCGACCAGCAAGCAGACCAGCCCGCGGACGTCCTCGCGGCCCAGCTCAAGACCCTCGCCGGTGTCGAGGTCCCGCCATGAACGCCCGCACCCCGTTGCCTGGACCGCACCATGGCGGCTAGGGTCGGGCCCTGCCCCTTCCTGGAGCCCCCATGGCATCCCTCCGCCTCCGCCCCCTGGTCACCCTCGGCCTGTTCAGCCTGATCGGCCTCGCCGGCTGCGTCACGCCCGTGGGCCAGAAGGTCACGGTCCTCCTGCTCAACGACACCGTGCCGTGCAGCGGCCCCGCGTTCGCTGGGCCCGGCACCGAGGGTCCAGACTACACGTCCGCCTACCCGGCGAGCGCGACCGTCGTCCTCGACCAGGTCGACGACCTGTACATGCTCCAGTTCAACGCCTCCAACGCCGATGTCGGGCACAGCCGCCCCACCCTGCGCAACGGGCTGGAGGTCACCGTTCCCTGCACCGCCGGGGAGTCCGAGCTGATCATCCGGCGTGCGAGCATCCTGCAGGCCCGCAGCAGCGACGAGACCACCTCGCCCGGCGGCTCCAGCACGCCGCCGCCCGGCGGGAGCTGATCCGTTCGGACCGCGCGGCACCCCTTCCCACGGGTCCGCACGTTCTGTTGTGTGACCTGACCGATCCGCGCCGGCCGATCAACTCCAGCCGGTCACCACGGCGAACGCGAGGAACGCCGAGGAGATCGCGGTCAGGATCCCGAACAGCGGCAGGCTGAACCGCAGCCAGCGGCCATACGGCACGTCGGCCATTGCGAGCATGGCCATGAGCGAGCCAGACGTCGGGATGATCATGTTGCTCATCCCGTCTCCACACTGGAACGCGAGCACCGCCACCTGACGCTGGATCCCCAGCAGGTCGGCGAGCGGCGCCATCAGCGGCATCGTGACCGCCGCCTGGCCCGATCCGCTCGGCACCAGCAGGTTGAGCACGGTCTGAAAGCCGAACATGCCCTGTGCAGCGAGCCACGGCGGCAGGCCGTCCAACGAGCTCGCCGCCACATGGATCAGCGTGTCCATCACCTGCGCGTCCTCCAGCACCACGACGAGGCCACGCGCCACCCCCACCACCAGGGCTGCGACCACCATGTCCTTCATCCCGTGGATGCTCGCCTCCACGGTCTCGTCCGCGGACAGTCCAGCGATCGCCGCCGACGCCAGCCCGATCGCCAAGAACGCCCCGGCCATGTCGTTCATCCACCAGCCCAGCACCTGGACCGCCCACATCATCCCGCCGAAGATCACCGCCCCCACCGCGAGGATCGCGACGTGTCGCCCTGAGAACGAGGGGATCGTGGACGGATCGGGGAGCGGCACCTCCGGCAGATCCGCCACCAGGGAGCGCGACGGGTCCGCCTTCACGCGGGCGCCGTACCGCAGCAGGTAGGCGACGGTGGCCGTCATCGCGACGACGAACAGGGCCACCCGTAGGCCGAGGCCGCTCGCGATCGGGATCTCGGCGAGGTCCTGTGCGATCGCGACGGTGAACGGGTTGGTGGTGGCGGCCGCGAACCCCACCACGCTCGCCAGGTTGATCACCGCCAGGCCGAACATGCGGTCGTACCCAAGCTGTCGGGACAGGGCGAGGAACACCGGCACCAGCGGGATGAACTCCTCGCCCATCCCCAAGGTGGAGCCCCCCGCACCCGCGAGGACCATCACCATCGCCACCAGCAGGCCTGCCCGGTTGGAGAAGCGCTCCATGAGGGCGTTGAGGCCCGCCGCGATCACCCCGGTGCGCTGGAGGATCCCGAACACGGCGCCCAGGATGAAGATGAAGAACACGATGTCGGCCGCCTGCTCGAGACCGCGCGGGATCGCCGTCAGGATGCCCTGGAGCCCCACCGGCGCCGCCATGCCTTCGGGCGGCGTGACCGTGAGTGCCACGCCCTCGGCGCTCAGGTGCTTGGGCATCACCTCGTACGATCCTGGGACGACCACCTGACGGGTGAGGCCCGCAGCCGTGCGCTCGACCCGCTCGAATCGGCCAGACGGCACGATCCACGACAGGATCGACGCCGCGACGATCGCCCCGAACAGCAGGGTGAACACGTGGGGAATGCGCATCCGCATGGGGCCTCCTACGACCCCCGCCCTGTCACGCTTCGACCTGCGAGACGCAAACCCTGATCCACACGTCGCCGGTCACGTCCCCACGGACTACAGCCCCGCCATGCCTTCCGCCCCGACCGACATGCGCACGTGGACGTTCTTCACGAACCACGCCCACGTGCTGTTCTGCCTCGCCGAGGACAACGACGTGCGCCTGCGCGACGTGGCCTTGCGCGTGGGGATCACGGAGCGGGCGGTCCAGCGCATCGTCCACGACCTCGCGGAAGAGGGCTACATCACGATCGAGCGCCACGGGCGGCGCAACCGGTACGTGCTGCACGACACGGTCCGGCTCCGCCACCCGATCGAGGGCCACTGCACCGTGGGCAGCATCCTGCACCGGGTGCTCGAAGACAGCTGATCGGCCGCTCCGACTGGCCTCTGGGCGAGGCACGCCGTTCAGAACCGGACGCCGACCCCTGCCCGGAGCACCGCCCCGCTGAAGCGCTGGGTGCCCCCGCTGGTGGGGAACCGCACCGCGCCGGTGAGCTCGTAGCCACCCTCCACGTGAAAGGCGACGGTGGCGGGCAGGCCCAGCCGACGGTCGGGGACCATCCACTCGGTGCCCAGCAAGAACGTGCCCACCGGCGCCGCGCCGATCTCGCGGTGGCCTGCCTCGGCCGCCGGGGCGTTGCTCGCCTGCTGCCGCAGGACGCCGAGGAGGACGCCCGCGTCGACCGCAGCGTACGGGTAGAAGAATCCCCCGACCTCGATGTCCGCCTTGAGGCCCGCCTGGAGGTGGTGGGTGCTCAGGGCGGTCTCGATGCCGACCTCGTCGAAGGCGTCGACCCCGTCCGCCACGATGTACCGGGTGCCCTCGCGCCGGGCCGAGCCCCAGCCCAACCGGACCACGAGGCCCGCACGGCGTTCGTTGCGGAGGACGGCGTAGCCGAGGCGCACGCCCCCGCCGACCATCGACGCGCCGTTCACCCCCGACTCGGGGCCGCCCGACGGCAGGTTGCCGAGCTGGAACTCGCCCGAGACCTCGTGGCGCCCGGCCTGCGCCGACGCGGGAAGCAGCAGGGCTGCGAGGCCACACGCGGCCAGGATGCGGATCATCGCGTGCATCACTCCTCCTCGGCCAGCAGCAGCTGCGGCCCGTCGTACATGCCCTGGCGGGCGAATCCCTCGACCTCGGTCACGGTGCCGTCGGCATCCAGGAAGCTGATCCGCCCCAGCGGGTCGGCATGGGCGATCCAGGTGGTGCCATCGGGCAGCGCCCCGACCGTCTCGGGCGCCATGGGCAGCTTGGTCTCCTCGGCGACCAACGCCGCCGGGTCGAACGTGTACAGCCTGTCCACCCCCTGCATCAGCAGGCGGGCTGCGAGCCCTGCCTCGGGGTCGGTCCACACGAGCCCGTTCACCGGCCCTTCTGTGGACAGCACCCGCACGTCGGTCTCGACCTTGCCGTCCTCCTCCTGCAGATCGAGGACCTGCAGGGTCGGCGCCGCCTCACTTCCGCCGCCCGCGAGCAGGTAGCGGCCATCGGGCGCCATCCAGGCCCGGAGGGCGGGCGTGCCCAGACGGTACTCGTCGACCGTGACCCGCGTGGGGTCGGACAGGTCGATCCGGTACGCGTCCCGGTCGCCACTTCCCACGGCCGGCAACGCGACCGCCAGGCCCGGTCCGGCCACCAGCCGCGCCGCCGTGTCCTCCAGCGGGATGGAGGTAACCTCGAACGTGGCGTGGTCCACCACATCGAGCGTGCGGGTTCCGTACACGATCAGGCTGCGATCGGCCTCGGCGTCCACCAGCACGTCCACCGGCGCCCCGGACAACGCGACCAGGTTGATCGACGGGTTGATGAGGTCCAACGTGTACAGATCCGTCGCCCCCGACACGGTCACCAGCGCGTGAGACCGGGTCCCCGTGAGGGCGACCGCGAGCGGCGTGACCTCGTCGTCGGCGTCCAGCGTGAGCGGGTACACGGTCGTCACGTCGGGCGACGGCGCCTCCAGGTCGACGATCGCCACCTCGCTGGCACTCAGCACCACCAGCCCCCGGGCGGCCCCGTCGGGACCGGGCAGGAACTGCACGGAGCGCGTGTCGAAGCCCACCGGGACGTTCACCCGCGTGCCCGCCTCGAGGTCGATCAGCAGGACGGTGTCCAGGCTGATGATGCCGGTGTTCGCCTGTGAGGCACGCTCGGGGTCGGGCACGGCCGCGGCCCAGCGCGCGTCGTCGCTGAACACGAAGTCGCCAAACACGGGGGGCAGCGAGAAGACCTCCTCCCCCGACGGCGACAGCACGCGCAGCTCCGACGCGGTCCGGAGGCGGCCCTCACAGTCCTGCGGCTCGGTGGGGGCGCGCTTCGCGGGGTCGTCCTCGCAGCGTTCCCCGATCACCCGCACCAGGACGGTCTCACCGCCTGGTGCGGCCTCCACCCGATCGATGCGCCACGGGGCGAGGGACAGCGGCTCCACCTCCCCGTCGGTCGTGACCCGGACCAGCTCGCCGGAGGCGGGCAGCGGCACGTACAAGCCGTCCGCCGCCGACGCCGACTGCTCCGGACTCCACAGGAGCTCCTCGTCGTACCAGCCGGAGCTGTGGTCGCACGCGGAGAGGGCAAGGGCCGCCACGACGGCCACGGAAGAGGTCGTCCGCATGATCACTCCTCGATCTGGCTGTTGAGCTCGAAGCCCGTCAGCGTGCGCAGGTTGCCGTCATCGGGGTCCCAGAAGCTCAGCCGGCCCAGGGAGTGCTCCTGGCTGATCCAGGCCGCGGGACGGTTCGCGTCGGACGGGTCGAGATCGGGCAGCACGCCCAGGAAGGCCGGCACGCTCGGCAGCGGGATCTCCTCGTACAGGAGGTTCGCGTAGTCGAGCACCTCCAGGTACCGGCGACCCTCCAAGATCACGTACCCGAGGTCGCCTTCCGGCGCGTTGGCGAACGCCTCCACCGGGGCCGACAGCGCGATGGTGTTGGCCCGCAGGTCGTCCAGGCTGATCAGGCTGAGCGCGGGCTTGCCGCGGTAGGGCAGCGGCGTCGATCCGTCCGCGGCGTCGTCCACCGGGTGGACCGCCAGCAACGAGCTCCCGTCCGGGGTGCGCGACAGGGCCGTGACCGGCTTGGGAAGCGGCTTGAGCTCGATCAGGTCGGAGCTGGTGAGCCAGGTGGCGTAGCGGTTGGTGGCGCTGGCCGTCGTGTACAGCAGCGCCAGGCCATCCGACCCGATGTCGAGGCTTCCAAGCGGGGTGCTGTCGGGGAACGGCACGACGCGCGGGGTGCCGAGCGGGTCGGCCACGTCCAGGATGGTGAGCTCGCCCGCCGTCCGGCTGACCACGACGACCTCTGTCCCGTCAGGCGTGAGGTCCACGTCGGTCGGCCCAGCGCCCACCACGACCTCCGACACCGCCTTGGTGGACAGGTCGACCACCGTGATCACGTCCCGCCCGCGCTGCCGCACGAACGCGACCGAGCCATCCCGCGCGACCAGGACCTCCTCCGCCACGGGGGCCGACAGCGGGTCCGCGATGGAGACCACCGTGGGGCGCGGGGTGTCCTCCGTGAGGTCGAGCACGGCCAGGCTCGCGTCGCTGACGACCAGCGCGAGGCTGCCGTCGGGCGTGAACGCCACGCCCTTGGGGTTGAACCCAGGGACCAGCGGGACGTGTCGGGTCTGCTCCAGGTCGACCAGGCTGATCTCGTTGAAGCTCGCCGCACCGCCGAACCCGGTGGTGCCGTCGTCCTCCAGGGGATCGTACCAGCTCACCGACCACCGCCCGCCCGGCGCGAGCTCCAGGCGGTTGAGGTTGTCCCGAATGCCGACCGTGGTCCCCGTGAGGGACGCGCCATCGAGGATGGTCACGCTGCTCTCGCCCGCGTTGAGCACCACCGCGCGCTGCTGATCCGGCAGGGTTCGCACCACGGTGGGGCGCTCCCCGACCGCGATCGTCCGAACCTCAAGGGTCTGGACGTTGACCCGGGTGACCGTGTCCCGCTCGGGCGCCGCGATGAACACGAACACGTCGGTGAGGGCGGGACGCAGCGCGAGCCGGTCCTCCTCGTCCTCAGGCGGCAGGTCGTCTTCGGCGCCGTCGCCGAACCCGAACGTGTCGGACGGCGCCGCACCGGAGTCGGCGTAGTCGTCGTAGTCAGCGCCGTAGTCGGCGCCACTGAGAGAGAGCTCACCCCCACAGCCGGTGGCGGCGAGCAGGAGGAGGAGCGGGAGAGGTCGGCGTCGCATGGGGCCCCCGGGGGTGGACGCTCTAGCGCTAGCACACCCCGTGCCAGACCCGCTCGTCGGTCCAACCCAGGGTTCTACGCAGGCCCCCCCTCCCGATCACGACAGCCGTGTCGCGGTCGCGGGGATCCGCCCCGCGAAGACGCCCCCCGCTCAGGGCACGACCTCGGGGTTGTCGAACCCACCTTCCTCGGGCGTGAGCGGCTCGGCCAATCCGTAGGCGCGATCGTCGGACGTGAGCACCCGGTACAGCCCGTACAAGCTGACCAGTCCGAACACGAGCGACCAGAACTGGCCGGGCGTCATCGCGATCGCGGTGTCGACGAACCAGCGGTTGTCCGTGCTCTCGGGGCGCAGCTCGTCCATCGCGAACCGCACCGGGGCGTACAGCACCCCCAACAAGGTGACGTAGAACCCTGGCTTCCAGTCACGCATGCGCTCCAGAGCCAGGAACAGCGCGAACACGCCCAGCGACCACAGGGCCTCGTAGAACCCCATGTCGTGGGCGGACAAGATGCCGTCGAACGTGGCGGGATCGACCTTGTCGGCGATGTCGAACACGGGCGAGCCCCCGTCGCGACACGGGCCCCAGCGCAGGTCGTGCGGACGGTCCATGGTCATGAAGCCCGGCAGCTCGAGCGTGTGGCCCTCGGTGGGCCGACAGTACTTGGCCAGGAAGAAGTCGGACGGTGTGCCGGGGTGGTCGTGGGCGACGGTGCAGCCCATTCGCCCGAGGAACCAGCCCAGCCCCATGCCGAACGCCAGCGAGTCCATGTAGTGCCACATCGGCAGCTTGTTCCGGCGGAAGAACCAGAAGGCCAGCGGCACGCACACGACGAAGCCGCCAAAGCTCGACAGGCCCTGCCAGAAGTACAGGAACTTCATCGGGTCGGCGAAGTACTCCTCGCGGGCGTACATCAGGCCGTAGCCCCAGTGCCCGCCGAGGAACGTGCCGATCACCAGCCAGGTGAGGACCTGGTTGATGCGCTCGCCGTCGAGCCCCGACCGCGCAGCCCGCTGCATCGCGGCGTTGCCGCCCAGGACGAACCCGAGCGCCACCAGGATCCCGAACCCGTGGACGGAGGCCGGTCCCAACTGGATGATCGGGACCTCGTAGAACGGGATCACTGCATACACGGCGCCTCCAGCACCGCGCCGCTAACGCGCTGGCGCGCCGTACAGGCAAATGACGTGCGCCCGGCGCGCGGGGCTGGCGCCACCCATCGTTCCTGGCGAGACGGGAGGCCGGCGCGTGGGGTGCATGGGAAGGACCCGCGACGGCGTCCTGCGGTGCGGATCGGCCCGCGCAAGGTGGGGGCGCGACTTGGTTTGCGCGCTTGCGTGCCCCCGGTCGCCGCAACCGCTATCCTCGCGAAGGTCCCCTCCCCGGAGCGTCCGGTGGCCACCGTCGACTTCGCCAACCGTACGCTGAGCCTACACCTGTGCTGGTTCGGGCCCACCCAGTCGGGGTGCGGCACCAACGTGCGGCAGCTGCACCGCCTGCTGCGGGCCCGTGAGAAGACCGACCTGCGCCGGGTGGGCGGCGGCAAGGATCGCACCGAGCGAAGCTGGCAGTTCCGGTGCCAACCCGAGGGCGTCCCACCACTCGCAGGGTGGGAGATCGTCGTCCACCTGTGCAGCGTGCCCGGCGGGGAAGACGTCGCCCTGGATCGCGATGCCCTGCTCCGCGGGGTGGACGGCCTGGTGTTCGTCGCCGACGCCCGCGCGCACCGTGCCCAGGCCAACCTCGGCGCCATTATCGACCTGGAGCGCCTGCTCCTCCGCCAAGGGCTCGCCCTCGCCGACCTCCCGCTCATGTTTCAGGTCAACCAGACCGACGCCGCCAACGCCCGCCCCGCAGCCCGCGTCCTGGAAGACCTCGACCCGTTCGGCATGCCGTGGTTCGAGGCGATGGCTCGGCAGGGACGCGGCGTGAAGGAGACGTGGGACGGGCTGCTCGCGGCCGTCGGGGCCCGGCTGCGGGACAACCTCCCCACCGACCAGGCGGTCCTGCCGCTCACCGCCGTCCCGCTCGCCGAGCGCGACATCGCCGACAGCCGCATCGCGCGCCACGTCGGCGCCCTGCCCGGCCAGGACCGCGACGATCTACTGGGGTCCGTCCTCCCGCCCACCGCCGAGATCGTCCTGCGCAGCCCAGACCTGCAAGGGCAGACCCCCCTCCGCCACGTCCGCAGCTCGATGCAGGGCAACCGCTTGCGGGTCGAGGGCGTGTTCCGAAAGTCCGACGGCGACCTGCGCAAGCTCGCCCTGTTGATCGAGGCGGGCTCGGCCGCGCCCGAGCAGTCCACCCACAGCGCGATCCCGATCGCCCAGCCCCCCGTCAACCGGGTCCCGCTCGCCGTCAGCGGCAATCCCCCGGGCGAGCTCCCCCGCCTGGCGTACGGCGTGCTCGGCACCGCCGCGGGCATCGTGTCTGGCCTGTCGCTCGGCTACCTCCTGTTCGTGTGAGCCCCCGGCGTCCCGCTGGGTGCGACGAGGTCGGAGCGTGAGCGGCAACTGGGTGGCGCCCCGCGAGAAGCGCCGCGGCGGCCGCCCGGCGTACGGCGGTGCAGCGGAGTACCCTGCGCTCCTGCCCTCCCGGTCTGGTCCCGGACCGTCCGCCCGTCGAGCCCCCCATGAACGCCCGCCCCTTGTCTCTCACCGGCGCTGAGTGGCGCCTCCGCGCCCTCGATCCCGCCGATCTCGACCGTGTCCCCGCCACCCCGGGCCAGCCCGACGCCGCCCGCCGGGTGCTCGCGCTGCGCGGGTTCGACGACGTCGGAGGGGTCCTCGATCCCTCGATGGCCCACCTGCACGACCCCGGCGCCA
Organism: bacterium; assembly: GCA_030424555.1. Lineage (GTDB taxonomy): Bacteria > Myxococcota_A > UBA796 > UBA796 > JAUHWK01. The sequence goes on from JAUHWK010000073.1 coordinate 12,292, forward strand.
TGCACGGGATGGAGGCGGCGGTCCTCCGCCTGC
>JAUHWK010000588.1 GCA_030424555.1 bacterium
AGGGCCGCGAGCAGCAGCGGACGACGGTTGTGCAGCAAGGGCCCACCCCGTGCGGAGGGCGTGAGGGTAGCCGCGGGGTCGGGCGGTGTCAGGGCTGGACCGGAGAGTCAGGGCTCTCGGGTGGGGTGGGTGTCGGCGAGGCCGCCGTGGCCCCAGCAGGCGAGGGTGCCGTCCTCACGGAGCGCGCAGCCACGAGACAGGGCGACGAAGCCGGTCTCGAGGGTGGGGCGGAGGCCGCCCTCGGACTCGGTCCAGCAATGGACGCTTCCCTGCGTGCCAAGAGCGCACATCGGCGTGGAGTCGCCGTTGAACGATAGATGGCTGAAGCCTTGACCGTCCGGCCGGTTGCTGCAGGTGCGGCGCGTCCCTTCATCCGGCTCGTCGACGAACGGCGCACACCCGATCTGCCCCTGTGCATCGAGGAACCACGCGTAGCCGTGGGCGATCAACAGCTCACGGACCGGGGTGGCGGCCAGGGACTGCTCGATGGCGGAGGCGTTGGAGCCCCAACAGGCAACGGTCCCATCGCACGCCAGCGCGCAGATCGGGGCGGTCGGGTAGGGCGCCGTACCGGCCTGGGTCAACTCGACCCATGGGCCGGGATCGTCCACCGCGATGGCCCATGGCATCTCCGGGCAGGAACGTCCTGAGTAGTCGACGTCTCCTTCGAGCTCGCACTGGCAGAGGAGAGACCCGTCGCCACGAATCGCGCACCAGGCGGTGAGGTCGCGCACGGGGCCGTCGACCACCAGGGCGTGGGCATCGCAGGTGAAGATCGGTGGATCTGGGCGTCGGTCGGACGTGCGGCAGACGTCGACATCGATGGGGAGGGGCTCGTCGTGCCACCAGCCGCCTGGGATGACGCGGCCGTGGCGGTCGATCATCACCAGGCCGTTTCGGACATCCAGCCAGTGCTGTGTGTCGTCCACGCGGTTCTCAGCACCGAGGGTCCTGGACTTTGGGCTCCGCAGGAGGTGGAAGGAAGCGGCGAGGACAGCGGGGCCCTGGATGCCGTCCAGTCCGACGAGTCCAGACGGGTAGGTCGGGTAGTCGAGGTCGTACGAAGGTGCCCTTGGATTGGGCCAGACGAACGCCCCCTGCACGCGGTCGCCTCCACGAGGATGGTAGAACAGAACCTCGTTCGGGGCCGAGGAATGGCCGCCCGATGGCGAGTACACCCAGGGGGCGCCCGTGACGCGATCGCGGGTGCGTCGGGGCAGACAGTGGGCGAGTGGGTCGCCGGCGTCCGAGTCGGTCGTGTCATCGGACTCGGTTGCGGCGGGGTCCGAGGCGTCAGGGTCGGCGACAGGAGGCCGATCGACCGTGGCGACGGTGGTGCAGGCGGTGAGGGCCGCGAGCAGCAGCGGACGACGGTTGTGCAGCAAGGGCCCACCCCGTGCGGAGGGCGTGAGGGTAGCCGCGGTGTCAGGGCCGGACCGGGGAGTCAGGGCTCTCGGGTGGGGTGGGTGTCGGCGAGGCCGCCGTGGCCCCAGCAGGCGAGGGTGCCGTCCTCACGGAGCGCGCAGCCACGAGACAGGGCGACAAAGCCGGTCTCGAGGGTGGGGCGGATGTCTGAAGATTCGCGATCCCAGCACCGCACAGACCCCGCCGCATCCAGCACGCAGAGCTCGGGCCCGAATCCACGCCAGGACAGGTGCGAGTAGCCCACGCCGCGCGGTCGATGGCCGCATGTCTGCACGAGTGCATCGTTTGGCTCGTCGACCATCGCCGTACAGCCGACCCGCCCGTCGATGTCGATGTACCAAGCGAACGTGTTGTAGAGGGTCAACTCCCGCACGGGGGTGGTGCTAAAGGCCGACTCGAGGACCTCCGCATGGGGTCCCCAGCAGTCGACGCGGCCATCGCATGCGATCGCGCACAGCGGATCCGTTGGAAGGGGCGCCCACACGCCGGTGGTCAACTCTACCCATGGCCCGGGAGCGTCGAGATCCAGGGACCAAGGATGGTTGTCGCATCGGTTCGCTGATGCAGGGTCGCCGGGTAGGTCGCAACGGCAGACCAGCGAGCCGTCGCCTCGAATCGCACACCAGAACTGGAGATCGCGAACCGGACCCTCGACTGGCAGGGCGAGACGGGGGCACTGCTGCGATGGCGGCGTGCCGACGCCGTCTGACGCTCCGCAGATCGCGACGTCGATCGGCAAGGCGACGTCGTGCCACCACCCGCCCGGCACCGTGCGTCCGGCCGAGTCGACCAGCACAAAGCCGCTCCGGACATCCACCGCATGCTGGCGTCCATCGGCGCGCCCGATCGCCCATAGATCGTCGGAGGGGACGTCTCGCCACAGGTGAAGGGAGGCGGCGATCGACACCGATCCTTGGGTGCCGTCCAGGCCGACAAAGGAGGACAGATACTCCGGCGTGTCGTTGTCGATCGTGGCGTTCCGCGGATCGTCCCACGTGTACGCACCGTGGACTCGGTCGCCGT
>JAUHWK010000074.1 GCA_030424555.1 bacterium
GCCGCGCCGGGGTGCAGGCGCCGGGAGCGTTGCTAGCGGAGGGAGCCCAACCCCGGCGATCAGGCCGACGGCCTCCGGCTGTGGATCCTCCCTGCCCGCCAACGCCCTCCAACCAACCAACCACCCCCCATCGATCCACACATCCTCTACCGATCGAGCCATCGCGCGATCTCTCTGCCGCCCGTCCTCCACCCGGATCGTCGACAGTCCGCCGTCACCGCGCTAATGACGCGGGGTTCGCACGTTTCGTTCGTGCGCTACGTCATCCATTGTCGGACATCCAAGCCAGGATCCTCTCATGGTGAAGCTCCGCCTGACCCGTATGGGCAAGAAGAAGAAGCCGTTCTACCGCGTCGTCGCGGCCGACTCGCGCGTGCAGCGCGATGGCCGTTGGATCGAGCAGCTCGGGCACTACAACCCGATGACCGATCCCTTCGAGCTCAAGCTCGACCTGGACCGCGTGGACTACTGGATCGGCCAGGGCGCGCAGCCCACCGAGACGGTCGCCCGCTTGATCACCCGTGCCCGCGCGGCCGGCGAGACGGCGACGGCGGAGGCCTGATGGAAGCGCTCGCGCTCCACGTCGTGCGGCCCATCGTGTCGCACCCCGATGAGGTGGCCATCCAGACGATCGAGGCGGACGACGTCACGATCCTCGAGCTGATGGTCCACGCCGACGATCGCGACCGCTTCGAGGAGGAGGACGGCCGCGTGTTGCGTGCCGTGCGCACGATCCTCTCGGCCGCGGCCGGCCGCCGCAAGGCGACGCTCGAGCTGGTCGAGGCCTTCTCCGACGAGGAGTAGGCCCATGACGTCGCGCGAGGCCGAGGGCCCGCCGGCGGAGCTGGAGCTCGGACACGTCCTCGGCGCCTTTGGCGTCCGGGGCGAGGTGCGGGTCTTCCTGCACAACCCGTCCTCCACGCTGTTCGCGGACGGCCGGGATGTGGTGATGGTGGCGCCCGACGGCTCGCGGCGTCGGATCCACCTGCGGACCCGCTCGGGGGCCGGCAAGCGCATCCTTGCGCGCATCGACGGCCTGACCGATCGGGACGAGGCCGCGTCGCTCGCGGGGCACCGCTTGGTGATCGCCACCGAGGATCTGCCGCCCGCGGAGCCGGACGCCTTCTACGTGTGGGCATTGCTCGGGGCCGAGGTTCGGGTCGGAGAGACCGTCGTCGGATCCGTGCTGGATGTGCAGAACGGGGAGCACATGGACGTGCTCGTCGTCGACGTCGGGGAAGACGAGCCGGTGTTCATCCCGTGCATGGCGCGCTGGATCGCATCCATCGACTCGGAGGCCGGGGTCGTGGTCCTCGCCGACGACGCGCTGGACGAGGCGTCCGAGTGACCGTGGCCGTGCCGGCCTGGGACGTGCTCACGCTGCACCCGGAGATGGTCCGCGCCTGTCTACTCACGTCCGTGTTGGGGCGCGCGGTGGAGCGAGGGACCATCCACATCGGGGTCCACGACATCCGCGACCACACCACGGATCGCCACCGCACAGCGGACGACGCCCCGTACGGCGGTGGTGCAGGCATGGTGATGAAGGTGGACGTGGTCGCGCGCGCGCTGGACGCCGTGCGACGGGAAGACAGCCGCGTCCTGCTCACCTCACCCGCCGGTCAAACCCTCACCCAGGCGGTGGCGTCGGCAGGGGCGACGTGGTCCCACACCGTGATCGTGTGTGGCCACTACGAGGGCATCGACGCGCGCATCGAGACGCTGGTCGACGGGCTGATCTCGCTCGGAGACGTCGTGCTGACGGGCGGGGAGATCGCCGCTGCGGCCTATGTGGACGCGTGTGCACGGTTGGTTCCGGGCGTGCTGGGCAACGACGCCTCCGCGGTGGAGGAGAGCTTCGCCGACGACCTGCTGGAGCACCCGCACTACACGCGGCCGGCCGCGTGGGCGGGGATCGAGGTCCCGGACATCCTGCGGTCAGGCGATCATGGTCGCATCGCCGCGTGGCGCCTGGCGCAGGCACGGCACCGCACCCAGCGGCTCCGGCCGGATCTGTGGTCGGACCACGCCGCGCGCCACGGCCTGGATCCGTCGGCGCCCGCGCTCGACGGGTTCGACCCCGCCCCTGGCTGGACGGGGCCTGAGGATCCGGAGCGTGGTTCGGGTTGACGAGGGGCGGATCGGCCGATAAGCCGCGGGGGTTTCGTGGTCCGGGTGGACCTTGGCGGGTTGGCGTCAACCTTTCCGCCACAGGGCCTCGCCAGAGATTCCGCCCGACCCTCGCTTCTGTCCCTCTTCACGCGTCACGCACGCATGCCCCGCGCCGGCCGACCCTGGTCATGCCGCGCCCCGGGAGGATCCCATGGACCTCATCCAGACCATCGAGCGCGAGAACCTGGCCGCCCGCGCGGAGAAGCGTCCCAACGTCGACGTCCGCCCCGGCGACACCGTCCGCGTTCACGCCCGCATCAAGGAAGGCGACAAGAGCCGCATCCAGGTGTTCGAGGGCACGGTGATCCGCATCCGCCGCGGCGGTCCGCGCACCACCTTCACGGTCCGCAAGATCTCCGGCGGCATCGGCGTCGAGCGCATCTTCCCGGCCTCCTCGCCGAACGTCGAGAAGATCGAGGTGACTGCGCGTCACAAGGTCCGTCGCGCCAAGCTGTACTTCCTGCGCAACCTGCGCGGCAAGGCGGCGCGTCTCAAGCCGCGCCGGGACTTCCGCCCGATCCGCTGATCGGGGCTCACGGATCGGAGGCCCGAGCCCGGGCGCCGGTCGCGTGAGCGCATGCCATGGCATGCCACACCACACGGCTCGGGGGCGGTCCTCGGGTGGGTCAAGCACGACTCGCCCTCGGAACGCCCCCGTTCTGTGGTTTCGGGTCCGCCAAGCCGTCCGCCCCGACGGTCGCCCGCGTCGGAGGACGTGGCGCGTAGCCGGTCGTCCGCATGCGACCCGGCCGGTCCGTGCGAGGGTCGGCGTGGGGGCTTCCCACGGGCTTCGCGCCGCGCCGATAGGGAAGGGACCGGAGGCGGGCGGTGGCGGACACGATCGACACCCGGCGGCGCGCGGTTCGGCGGGGCGGAGAGGCGGAGGCGTTCGTGGCGTCGCGCCTGGTGGCGGCCGGGGCGGAGGTCCTGGCGATGCGCTGGAAGGCCCGCGGGGGAGAGGTCGACCTGGTGGTTCGGCGCGACACGGCGCTGCGCTTCGTGGAGGTGAAGGCGCGGGCTGGGGAGGACGACGGCCTGGCGTCGATCACCGCAGCCAAGCGCCGGCGGATCGCGGCGGCTGCGTCGGCGTGGCTCGACGCGTTCCGGCCCGCGGTGGACGACATCGGCTTCTTGGTGGCGCTGGTGGACCTGTCGGTCGAGCCCTGGGGCGTTCGGTGGATCGACGACGCGTTCGACGCCCCTTGAACGCACAACGTCCCCCAGCCCGTGCGGGCGGAGGGACGTGGAGACCGGGTGGGAACCCGGGCAGAGGAGGCGCCCGGCCGGTCGACCGGGCACCGCCGTGGCGCGGAGGCTCAGCCCCCGATCCACGCCTCGATCATCGCATCGGTGATGCGGGCGGGGTGGTCACGCCACACGACCTTGCCGTCCTTGACGACCGCGGCTGCCGGGACGCCCTGGACGCCGAAGAAGTCCGACATCGAGCCGTCCTCCTTGCCGACCGGGTAGGACAGGGACTGCTCGTCGATGAAGGACATCACGTCGTCCTTCGTCTTGCCGCGGGTCATCTTGGTCAGGCCGATGACGTTGAAGCCCTTGTCCTTGAACTTGGAGTAGGTCTCCTGGAGCTTCGGCACCTCGCGCTTGCAGTGCGGGCACCAGACCTCCCAGAACACCACGAGGGTGGCCTTGCTGTCGGCGAGGGCGCCCTGGCCCTTGAGCCACTCGATGTCCTTGAGGTCGGCGATCTCGGCGCCCACGACCTCGAGCTGGCGGAGCTGGGCGGCGCAGGCGCGCGCGACCTTGGTGTCGCCGAAGTTGTCGACGCAGTCCTTGTACTTGGCCTTGGCCTCCTCGTTCTTGTTCTGCGAGGAGAGGGTCTGGGCCTCTCGGTACAGCGCGATGGCCGCCTGGTCGCGGTCCTCGCCGGACGCGGCACCACCGCCTTCCTCGACCTTCTTCTCGACCGCGGCGACGCGGGTCTCGAGGTCGGTCAGCTTCTGCTGCATGGCGGGGTCGGCGCAGGCGCCGGTGAGGGCGAGCGCCAGCGGGGCGGCGACGAAAAGGAATCGGGACACATGTCCTCCTGGGGAAAGGGGGTGGTTCTATACCCATCCCCGGAAACCAGCAATCGAGGCCGTGGTACGCGGGGTCGCCGAGCGTTGTTTCACGGCGGACCCTGTGGGGTTGTCTGGACGTGTCATGGCGAGGAAGTGGGTGCCTCGCCGGCAATCGAGGCGAACACGCCAGCGAGTCGCTGGAGCATGCCCTCCCGCCCAAAGGACCGCTCCGCTGCCGCACGGGCCAGGCTGCCGCGCCGGAGGCGTTCTGGCTCGTCCTCGGCGAGTCGGCCGATCGCCGCCACCAGGGCGCCGTGGTCGCCCACCGGGACGCGGACCCCGACGTCGTCCCCGAGCAGGGTGCCGATGCCCTCCACGTCGGTCGAGATCACCGCGAGGCCGGCGGCCATCGCTTCGATGGTGGCGAGCGGCAGGCCCTCCCAGTCCGAGGTCGACACGTACAGATCCGCGGCCATCAGCAGGTCGGGCACGTCGTCGCGTCGGCCGAGGAAGGTGATCCGGTCGGCGACACCGGCCTCGAGGGCGCGCGTGCGGAGCTCGGCGGCGCGGGGACCATGGCCGATCAGGGTCCATCGGAGGCGCGGGTGGGTGCGGGCGAGCGAGGCGGCGGCGTCGATCAGCCGCTCCTGCCGCTTCTGTGCGACGTGCCGTCCCACGTTGACGATGGCGATGTCCTCTCCGTCGGCCCCCAGGGCGCGTCGGGCGGCGGCGAGCTGGGTGGCAGACCGAGGACCGAACCGCGTGAGGTCGATGCCGTTGGGGACGACGTGGACGGCGCGGGGGGACAGGCCGCGCTCCAGCAGGTGACGGGCGACGTCGGGAGAGACCGCGACCACGGCGTCGGCCGTGCGCAGGATGGGGGCGACGACGGGGTACCGGCTCCTGGGCCAGCCGTGGGCGAGCGCCACACAGGGGATCTGGGGGGCGACCGCGCGCGCCGCGAGCACGGTGGCGGCGGAGTTGGCCACGATCAGGGCGGGACGCAGCGCGCGGACGATCCGCCACAGCCGGGCGAGCGATCGCGGGTCGAGCGACCGGCCGTCGTGCAGTGGCACGGGGTGGAAGCGAACGGCGGGCGCGAGCTCGTCCACCAGCTCCCCAGGCGTGGCGGCGACCTCGACCCTCACCCCTTGCTCGGCGAGCCAACGGGTGGACTCGACCAGCAGACGCTCCGCGCCGCCGAGGGACAGCTGGTTGGTCAGCACGAGCAATGGCGACGGTGCGACCACCCATCCTCCCGGTCCGACGTCGAGGGCTCGCGACGCGGGCCGTCGGGCTGGTATGACGGGGCCCCACACCATGCGAGGGTGCTGTGACGCGGGTCGAGAGCTGGATTCGCCTCGGGGTCGGATTCGTCTACATGGGGCTGTCGTTCGTCGTCCACGCGACGGTGCTGGTCTTGCTCATGCCGTTCCGAGGGGTCCGGATCCGGTCCTGCAATGTGTACGGCTGGATCACGGGCCGGGTGGTGACGTGGCTGTCCGGGAGCCCGATCACGGTCCTCGGGCGCGAGCACCTCGATCCCGGGCGGCCGGCGATCTACCTGGCAAACCATGCCTCCATCCTGGACATCTTCACCGGCATCATGCTGGGACCGATGGGGGTGGTCGGCGTCGCCAAGAAGGAGATCGTGTACACGCCCTTCTTCGGACAGCTGTACTGGCTGAGCGGCCACCTCCTGATCGACCGGGGGCGCAGCGACCGCGCGCGGGCGGCGATGGAGCGTCTGCAAGACACGGTCAACCACCACGGCCTGTCGATCTGGATGTTCCCCGAGGGCACCCGCAGCCGGGACGGACGCCTGCTGCCGCTCAAGAAGGGCTTCGTCCACCTGGCGATCGGGACCGGCCTGCCGGTGGTACCGGTGGTCCACCGCGGGGCGCACAAGGCGTGGGAGAAGGGCACGACCCGGCTCACCGGGTCCCCGATCGAGATCGAGGTGCTCCCCGCCATCGACACGTCCGACTGGGCCGACCGCAGCACCGACGAGATCGTGGAGGAGGTCCACGCGGTGTTCGCCGCTCACCTGCACGAGGATCAACAGCCGCTGCCGGTGTGAGCAGCAGGCACCCTCGCCGGACCCCGCGCAGCACGCGGGTTGCGTACGCCCGGGATCAGATCCCCCGGCCACTCCCGAACACGAGGGCGGCGAGGAAGGCGGGCTGGCCGTCGACGATGCGAAGGCGTGGCTCGACGGCGATGTAGAACCGACGGGCGACCAGGCTGAAGCGCTGCGACCAGCCGATGCGGAACGCGACGAAGGGCGCGGCGTCGAACGACAGATCGTAGCCACTGCTGGCCTTGAGATCGGCGTTGAGCATCAGGGCGGGGCCGAGGCTGGCGCCCAGGTACAGGCCCTTGGGGTGGACGTAGTCCCACTGAACGCCAAGCTCGAGGACGTTGGTCCACTGGATGCCCAGCGGCCCCTCGAAGCTGATCGCGGCGCCGAACCCGAGGCGGTGATCGGTCCAGGTGCGCCCCCATGCGAACCGACCGCCGAACCCGACCCACGCGGGCGATCCGAGGAACTGGGGGTTGAATCCGTAGGAGAGCTGGACGCCGCCGTCGTACGCGAAGCGCGACGGCACGAACTTGAGGACGACGGCCTCGGGGGCTGCTTCTTCCTCTTCGGTCCAGGTCTCGTCGGCGGGGGGGGGCGCGGAAGGCGCGACGTCGTCCGCGAGGGCGGCGGGGCTCGACGCCAGCAGCAGGCCGACGATCGGACCGAGGACGGCGCGACCCAGGGTGCGGCGGTGGTGGGGCATTCGACCTCCCAGACGGTGCGACAAGGGCGGGCGCTGTAGCCCGTGCGGGACCACTGGGCCGTCCACACGGGGCAAGGTGTGACGGTGGCCACGGGAGCCCCGCATTCGGGATGTCGCGCGTCCGGCACGTTTGGACCGGTGCCGCGCCCGGGCGATGCGATACCGTGGCGGGACGGAGGTGTGGTGAGCGGGCATCAGGACGAGACCCCATCGGAAGGATCCGGGGCGACCCGGGGAGGCCCCGAGGACGCGGTGTACCTGGCGACCGGCAGCGCGCCCGCCGAGGATGTCCACCACCGAGCGGATGGCCCGGCAGACGAAGAGGTCCCGTCGCTGGGCGTGCTCATGCGGCAGCTCGGGGTCGGGCTGGTGGGCCTGGTCGCTGGGGTGGGTGTGCTCGCCTGGGTGATGCGGGAGCCCCTCGAGGCGTTCGCGCAGGCCTTCACCGCGAAGTTCGGGTTGCTGGGGGTGTTCGTCGGCACCCTGATGACCGACACGATGCTGCTCACCCACGAGCCCCTGCTGTGGGCCGGGTATGCAGGGGGGCTCGGGTTCTGGCCGGTGTACCTCGTCACCACGGTGGCCAGCGTGCTGGCTGGGCCGCTGGGGTGGGTGTACGGCCGCTTCCTGGGCCGGTTCGCGTGGGTGCAGCGCTTGTTCGAGGCCAACCACCTCCACGCCTTCCTGCGTCGGTACGGGTTCTGGGCGGTCGCGGTCGCCGCACTCACCCCGTTCCCGTACTCGCTCGCGACCTGGGCGAGCGGGGCGTCGCGGGTGCCGCTGTCCTCGGTCCTGCTCGGGTCCTTGTTCCGGATCCCCAAGGTGATGTTCTACTTCTTGCTGATCGTGTTCGGGTGGACCGCCGGCGGGGCCTGAGCGCGCCCGATGGCGATCACGGCAGGAAGCGCGCGGGGTCGAGGCACGCGGGAACCTGCGGGGCCGAGCCGGTCATCAAGCCCTCGGCGACGGCGTGCCCGCAGCCGAAGCCCAGTCCCAGGCCATCGGCGCCGAAGCCCGTGCACAGCAGGATCCGACGGCTGGACGGGAGCGGGCCGACGAGCGGGAGGTTGTCGCACCCGTGGGCCTCGATCCAGCCCCACTGGGCGGTGGGGGGGCCGAGGGCGGGGAAGAAGCGGTCTCCTGCGGCGAGCAGGCGCTTCAAGACGTCCGGGTGGGCGTGGTGCGGGTCGGTCTCGCCCTGCTCCAGGTGCGGGGAGGCCCAGCGGCACCCGCTGATCGTGACGGCGCCCTTCCGGTCGCGGGCCATCGTCATCCAGCCAAACCCCGCCCGGAGTGCGGTGATCGGGCCCGGGGGTCCCGGACGCTGGATCGCCACCTCGCGGACGGGGACGAGGGTGTCGTGCAGGTAGGGGTGGAGACGCCGGCTGTCGTACCCGGCGGCCAGGATCACCACCTCGGCCTCGATCCGTCGCCCGTCCGCGAGGGTGAGCGTCACCCCGTCTCCGGTCTCGTCGAGTACTGAGGCTTGCGCCCCGGACACGATGGGGCAGCCGACGTCGGACAGGTCACGTCGGAGGGCCGCGCGGTCGACAGCCCACGCGTCGCCGAACCACAGTGCGTCGTGCAGCCCGACGGTGCCCGTGCGGCGGGCGACCTCCTCGGGGTCCAGCGTCGCGTGGTGGACGCCGAGTCGGGCCAGGGTCTCGGCGCTGCGCAGCAGCTCTGCAGGCTCTCGGTCGGCCTCCGTGGCGGCCCAGAGCAGGCCGGGGTGGGGGACGTCGGGGAGGTGGGCGTCGAGGCGGCGCAGGCCCTCGACGCCGAGTGCCCACAGGGCCTTGGCGGCCTGGGGCCCGAGGCTCTTCTCCAGGCGCCACGGATGCTCGACGACCGTGCCCAGCGCCTGGGCCGGTCCCCGTCGATCGACCCCGTCGCCGGTTGCGCTGTCCGCATCCAACACGACCACGCGCGCCTCGGGGGCAAGCAGCGAAGCTGCCGCCAGACCGGCAGCGGACGCGCCGACGACCACGACGTCCGCGCGGGGAGGCAGGTCGGGGGTGGGGTGGGCGAGTGCGGTCGACCACGGCGGTGCGGGATCGATCGGCACGGCGTGGGCCACGGTGTCCTCCGAGTCGTCAGCGGGTGTTTCGGGTCCGGCGGCGCGCTCGCCCTCGCGACCCCATCGGGGTACCGCCGTGGTCCCAGGAGGCGACATGGCCGTCACGACCTTGACCGACGACGACTTCGAGCAGGCGCTGCAGGATGCGGAGCTTGCGGTGGTGGACTTCTACGCCGGCTGGTGTGGTCCGTGCATCATGTTCAAGCCCAAGTTCAAGCGCATCAGCGGCGACTACCCCCACGTGTCCTTCTTCATGGTCGACGGGGAGAAGGCGCCGGCCGCCCGCAAGACCGTCCAGATCGACAACCTCCCGTTCTTCGGCTTCTACCGCAACGGGGAGCTGGTCGAGGGCAAGAGCATGGCCAAGGAGGACGCGTTCCGGGAGACCCTCGAGGCGCACTTCGGGGCCGGGGACGCGTCATGAAGGCGAGCAGCGCCCGCAAGGTGGCGGAGCAGTACACCAGCGCGCAGATCGCCGAGGCGATCGAGGCGATCACGGAGCGCGAGGAGGAGATCCTGGCGGTCGACGGGGAGGACATGGGCGAGCGCCTGACCCACCTGTTGGTCGGCCAGCGCATCCGGACGCGGGTCGACGCGGGCGAGGACCTCAAGTCCGCGTTCCGCGCAGAGTTCGCGCAGGTCCGCGACACCCTCGCCAACGACTGACCCACGCGGGGCCGGCCATGCTCTCGGCACGCACGGCGTGGATCTTCGATCTGGACGGGACGCTGGCACAGCCCCAGCACGACTTCGACGCCATGAAGCAGCAGCTGGGGCTCCCGCTGGACCTGCCGCTGATGGAAGGGCTGAACGGCTTGCCAGCGGCCCGCCGTGCCGCGGCGTGGGAGACGGTCGCGGCGTGGGAGCATGCGCTGGCGGATCGCGCCTTGGCGGCCACCGGGGTGCATGACCTGTTGGAGGCGCTGGTGGGCCGGGGGTGCCGGGTCGGGATCCTCACCCGCAACCGTCGAGACGTCGCCCTGCGGACCCTGGACGCCCTGGGCCTCCAAGCGCACTTCGCCGCGGCCGACGTGCTCGGTCGGGACGAGGCGGCGCCCAAGCCTGCGCCGGACGGGATCCTGCGTCTGCTGCGCCGCTGGAACGCGGTGCCAAGCGACGCGGTGATGGTCGGCGACAGCGTCCACGACGTCGGGGCGGCGCGGGCGGCCGGGGTGTTCGGCGTGCTGGTGGGGCCCCAGCCCACGGCCGAGGCGGTGGCGCTGGCCGACCTGGTGCTGGAGGGGCTGCCACAGGTCGCATGACCCGCCGATGCGACGCGCCCAGTCTCGCGGCAGCGATGCACTCAGTCTGTGGGGGCCTCGGGCACGGCCAGCCGCCAGCCCTCGCCGAACACGGTCACGAGGTTGACGGGACGTCCAGGCTTGGGCTCGATCTTCTGACGCAGCCGCCGAATCGCCACCGCGGGGGCGTGCGACACCACGGTGCGCCCGAGGTGCCAGACCTCGCGCTCCAGGTCGTCGTGGGAGACGACCTCGTTGGGCCGCTGGGAGAAGTACTCCAGCAGCTCGCGCTCCTTGGTGGTCAGGGTGGCGTGCTCCCCGTCGCGCTGCACGACCCCATGGCGCAGGTCGACCACACATCCCTCCAGGCGCAGCAGCTTGCGGGCGGCTCCGGCGGCCTCCCGACGCTTGGCGAGGTGGGTCTCTGCGGCCTCGATCAGCAGGCGTGCGAGGCGAGGATCGGCGGTGGGGCACGGGGTAGACAGCGGCGCGGACGGCAGCACGAGCTCGGTGATCGGCGCGTCGAACTGGACCTCGACGCCGAAGGCTTGGTCGTAGCGAGACCGGTCCACGGGCTCAGCCTGCTGCATCTTCACCGACAACGGCACGATGGACTCCGCGCCGTACTTGTGGATGGCCAGGTAGACGATCGAGACCAGCTCTGGCCGGAACAACTCCAGGCCTGGGTAGGTGGTGCGGAACCCGAACGTGACCCGGGTCTGGTCGCCGTCGCGGTGGACCCCCAGCTGGAGATCGTCGGCGAGGAACTGGTTGTAGTACAGGTCGAGCGCATCCAACGCGTCGTCGAAGGTAGGCTGGACCTTGAACAGGTGGCCGATCATTCCGTAGTCGGACGGCTCGAACGACTCGGCGATTGTGAGTCCAAGATCGGGATCGTCGAGGGCTTCGGACGCAGCGACATACAGGCCGAGGATGTCGCGCAGTGGGATGAACCCCTCCGTGCGCTGCATCCATGCGGGATCCAGGCTGGACTTGGCGACGACCCCATGGGGATCCACGCCGCGACGCTCCAGGAGCGTCTTGATCCGCAACATCGCGGTGATCTCGACGACCGTCTCACTCATCTGCGTGCCCCGACTCCTCTCCGGCCCGCGCCTCCGAACAGGATCGAACCGTGCGCGTGTCGTACCACGGATTCGACACTCGGGGCCATGATCCGACGGGTACGGGGAGCAGGGATTGTCGCGCGCAGCGACACGCTCAGAACGGGTCGCCCGTATCCAAGGGTTCAAGGGCCTCGGTGAGCGGGGTCTCGTCGACCTCGATCCGGCACAAGCGGCCGTCGAGGGAGCGGAACGCGACGAGGCTGAATCCGTCTTGTGGGGCGACAGGCAGGGTGGCCTCGTCTTTGCTGGACGGCTCGTTCTTTGCGACGGGCCCGTCCTGGTAGGTGCCGACGATGACCTCGGTGCAGCCAGCCCCCGTGGCGCCGCAGTTGGACTGCACGGTGAAGCGGGCGGCCTTGCCTCCGCACCCGGTCTCGACCAGTCCGCCGCGGATGGCGCCCGAGCGGGCGACCAGGCAGTCGTCCTCGTCCTTGAGCAGGACGATCGGGCCGTTGTAGGACTCGGCGGTCCACTGGATGCCGTTGGAGGCCCACGCGTCGCCGAACTCGGTGATGGAGTCCGGCATGTCTTCGAAGGTGATCACCCGGGTGCCGTCGCAGGCGGGGCCGGTGTCGGTGGTGCCGCTGTCGGTGCTGCCGGAGTCCGCGGTGTCGCTGCTGGCGCTGTCGGAGTCCTCGCCGGTGTCGTCGGGGCCGGCGCACCCGAACATCACCCCTGCGAGCAGGGGAGACACCACAACGAACTCGGGGCGACGGAGGACACGCATGCTCGCGCTCCTACGCCGCCCCGGGATGGGTCGCCACGCGCTCTAGAACTGCTCGGACTCGGTGGAGCCGGTCAGCGCCTTGGTGGAGGACTCGCCACCGGTGACCACGTCCTTGACCGCGTCGAAGTAGCCGGT
>JAUHWK010000075.1 GCA_030424555.1 bacterium
GCGCCGAGGCGGCCGCCGCCCGGCCGGACGACCTGCTCGCCGCCGGCCAGTATGCCGAGGCGCTGGACCTGACCCGCAACCTGATCGCGGTGCACCACAACCTTCCCATCCTGCACAATCTCGCCGGCGCCATGCATGCCGCGCTCGGCCAGACGCACCACGGCCTCGGCGTACCCTGGGATGGAGACCTCCACCCGATCCACCCCGTCGAACGTCGACTCGATCGCGATCTCGACCGCGGGCTCCACCACCAGCCACCGCCACGCCCGCACGTCCTCGATCGCCACCACGACCTGCTCGGGCACGAGGGCGGCCGCCTCCTCGATCATCATGCGGACGTTCTGGGTCATCGGCACGACGGGGTACCGGACCAGGGGATCCTCGACGTGATCGGGCTGTCCGAACAGGCAGTGATCCATCAGCTCGGGGTGCGTGTCGACCCCCAGCCGACGGGTGGTGCGACGGGTCCTCGGCCCTCGGGACGCAGGCGCCTTCGCCAGCGCGTCCGCGACCTCGTGCTGGGCCCGCCGGGCGGCCTCCAGCGACGCTGCCAGCGCCTCTCCCAGCGCGCCCGGGAGGATCGGAAGCTCCCCGGTGGAACCCGTCGTCGATGCGGGGGCGGCGTGCGTCAGCACCGGGGGAGACGCCAGCCCGACAAGCGGCGCCCCGAGCGACAGCACCCGACCTCCGGGACCCCGCAGGCCCGGCACCGCGTCGACGTCGACGGCGACCCCCTCACACCACAGCGCCGCCGCGGCGAAAGCGAACCCGTCCAAGGCCGACATCCGAGCGCGCGCCAGATCGATCGCCGCGTGTCGGCGGCCGGCGAGGGTGTCGGCGACGAACCCCCCGAGGCTCGACCGACCCAGCGTGACGAAGGTCCGAACGCCCTCGTCGTACAGCGCCTCCAGCGTCTCCCGGAACCGCACCGGCTGGACCAGGACGTCCCGCAGGGTGGCTCGGATGCCATCGGGGTCGGTGGGCCAGGGCGCCACGGTGGAGGACGACCACACGGGCACGGTGGCGGTCCCCAGCGGGACGCGGTCGATCGACGGCGCCATCTCCCGGGCGTAGGGCGCGAAGTGCTCCGTGTGGAACCCGCTTTGGAACGGAAGGATCGTGTGGATTCCGCCCGCGGACTCCAGCACCACGGTGACCGCAGCCCGTGGGCCGCAGACGATCAGCTGGCGTGGGCCGTTGTCGTGGCTGATCACCACGTCGTCGTTCCCCTGCATCGCCTCCAGGACGGCCTCGCGACCCGCCGAAGACACCCCGAACACGACATCGGGAAGCGAGAGCGTCAGCCCGGACAGCGAGCCGATGAACGCGTCGATCCCGTCTGGATCGATCGCCCCCGCCAGCAACAGGGCCCCCCACTCGCCGATGGAGTGCCCCGCGACGACATCCGGCTGGACCCCGACGGCGGCCAATGCGGCGGCGGCCACCGGGGCGGCGCGCACGATCTGCTCTCCGCGAGGACCCAGGTCATCCAGCGCAGCGACCGGTTGGCGCAGGGCGTCGGGGACCTCCAGGCCGAGCCGATCGGCGACCTCGGGCAGCCCCTCGTCCATCGCCTCCTCGACCCCCGGACACAGGAACGCGACCCGTCCCCCCGTCTCGGGAGAGAACCAGAAGCCCTTGCGTCCGTGCCACGCCCGTCCTCGGGCCACGAGCTTGGCGGCCTGGGCCCTGCGCCCCGGCGTGGGGTCGTGGACCGCGCAGCGCAGGGGACCGTCGTCCCGCCCGCGCCGGTCGCCTTCGATCGCCGCGACCAAGGCGTCGAGGCTCGTGGCGCTGTACAGCCCGACCGGGGTGACCGCGCGGCGAAGGCCCGGCCGGGGGGTGGCACGCTCGGGCGCCTGTTCCACCACGACATGGGCGTTGATCCCACCGAATCCGAACGCGTTCACGCCGGCGCGGCGGGGGTGGGACCCCTCGGCCCACGGCGTCGCGGACGCGGGCACCTCAAACCGAGAGCCGGCGAGCAGGTCGTGCGGACGGTCGACGTGCAGCGAGGGAAGCCAGGTCCCCTCCTCCACCGCCAGCACCGCCTTGATCAGGCCCGCGATCCCAGCCGCCGGCATCGTGTGGCCGATCATCGACTTGACCGAGCCGAGGCCGACGGGAGCCCCTTCGCGGCCAAACACCGCCATCAGGGTGCGCAGCTCGGCCGAGTCGCCCGCCGCGGTGGCCGTGCCGTGGGCCTCGACGTAGCCGACGGTCGCGGGATCCAGCGCGGCATCCGCCCACGCCCGGCGCAGCGCCGTGACCTGGCCGTCGACCCCCGGTCGGAGGAGGGTCGCGCCCTTCCCATCGCTGCTGCTTCCCACCCCACGCAGCACCGCCCGCACCCGATCCCCGCGCGCGACGGCGTCGTCGAGGCGGGTGAGCAGCAGCATGCCGGCGCCTTCGCCGATCAGCAGGCCGTCGGCGTCCGCATCGAAGGGCCGGATCCGGCCCGCGCGGCTCATGGCGCCGAGGCGGCAGAAGATGCTCCAGAACGTCGGGTCGTGCACCAGGTGGACGCCCCCGACCAGGGCCGCGTCGAGCCGCCCCGATCGGAGCTCTCGCACCGCGTGCTCCACCGCCACCAGCGAGCTGGCACACGCCGCGTCGAACGTGAACGCAGGCCCCCGCAGGTCGAGTCGGTTGGCGGTTCGGGACGCGGCGAGGTTGGGCACGAGCCCGATCGCCTGGTCCGCCGGGAGGTCCCCCGCGGACGCTCGCCAGGCCTCCTTGACCTTGGCCAGGTCCGACGCCGGAAGATCCGGCAGGACCTGACGCAGGACGGCCAGGATCTGCTCTCCCTCCCGCACCTTCTGGGCGCTTCGGGCCAGCCCGGGCGTGATGTAGCCACCCCGTCCCAGGAACACGCCGGTCCGCTCGGTCGGGAGGTCGGCCGCGGTCCTCGACGCGTCCCGAAGCGCGTCGGTCGCCAGGCTCAGCGTCACCAGCTGGTCGGGCTCCGCCGCGTCCACCGCCGACGGCACGACCCCATGACGCAGCGGATCGAACCGCACCCACGGATCGACGAACCCACCCCGGTCCCCGTAGAAGCGGTCGAGCGCGTCCACCGTGGGATCGAGGAACACCGGGTTGATCCGGTCGGGCGGCACCGTGGTGATCGCGTCGACCCCCTCGCGGAGGTTGGTCGCGAAGGCGTCGAGATCGGGGGCCCCCGGAAACAACGCCGCCATCCCCACGACGGCGATCGCCGGCGGGGCGTCAGCCATCCGCGTCCGCCCCGAACGACATGACGTCGCCCGCCTGCCACACCACCTGGTGGACCCCACGGTCGCCCGCACGAAGCTCGTCGAGGAAGGCCTGCACGCCGGCCTCCACGGGGATCAGCCCGATCCCGCGCCGCCGGTAGGCGCGCTCCAGGGCGTCGGACACCATGCCGGCCCCACCCCACGGCCCCCAGTCGATGCTGACGGCGCGGCCCTCGATCCGCGACCCCAGCGCGTGGGCGATCGCGTCGAGCGTGGCGTTGGCGCTGGCGTAGTCGGCCTGTCCGCGGTTGCCGAGCACGCCGCTGATGCTGCCGAAGAACACGACGAAGGCGACGTCGTCGCGCAGCGTGCGGGCGAAGGCCTGGGCGGGGTGGACCTTGGTCTCGTACACCCGGGCGAAGGCCTCGGCGGTCTTGTCGCGCATCAGCCGGTCGTCGAGCACGCCAGCGCCGTGCACCACGCCGTCGATGCGGCCGTGCTCGGCGTACAGCGCCGTGACGAGGGCCTCGACCGCCGCGCCATCCCGGACGTCCAGCGCGTGGTACGCCACGCGCCCTCCGGCCTCGACGATGGACGCCTCGGTCTCGCGCATCTCGCGGTCCCGCAGGATGCGGCCGACCTGGGACTCGATGGCCGCGGGGGTGCCGCCGCGGCGGATCAAGATGCTTCGAAGCGCCTTGTCGTCCTTGGCCGCGAGGAGCTCGGCGTCGGTCTCCGGCGCCGGCCAGGGCGAGCGTCCCACCAGCACGTAGGTGCAGGGGGCCTCGTGGGCCATCGCGATCGCGATCCGGGCCGTGATGCCCCGCGCCCCGCCCGTGAGCAGCACGACACTGTCGGTGGTGAGCGGCAGGCGGCCGTCGACCCGGTCGAGCGGGGTGTGGGTGAGCACCCGCGTGGCCCGCCGTCCCGAAGCCCGGGTGACGTGGACGGGATCGGTCGGACGACCCAGCTCGGACTGGACCGCATCGAGCAGCGCCCCGGTGTCGGCGACGTCGTCGAGGGTGACCAAGCGCACCGAGCGGTCGGGGTACTCGCGGGCCGCGGTCTTGAACAAGCCGTCCAGCCCCGCGCCGCCCGCGTCGAACCCCAGCACGCGCCGTGCGCCGCCCTCGAGCACGTCCCGCAGGTCGGGGAAGGTCGCGATGGCGCCCGCCCCGTCGACCTGGACCACCGCCTCGGCTTCCCCCACCGCGTCGGGTGCGGTGTGGGCGATCGCCACCCCGCGGGCCGAGAGTCCGGCGACGATCGCCTCCGCCCGCGCAGCATCCCGGTCCACCAGGGCGATCCGGGTGGGTCCCGCGCTGTCGGCAGGTGCCGCGTCGTCTCCCGCGACCTCGGACTCCACGAGCACGTAGCGACGCACGATGTCGTCGGACGAGGCGGCTTCCGGGGCAGCGCTGGCCACGGTCGCCGGGGAGGCCGCCGGGGCCGTCCCCAGGTGCGAGCCGAGCGCGTCCACGATGCCGCGCAGGGTGCGCTCCGAGGCCAGCTGCTCCAGCGCGCTGTCGTCCAAGGATGCGGACGAACCCAGGGCCTCGCCCAGGCCGTTGAGGATCTCGATCCGCTTGATCGAGTCGATCGACAGGTCCGCTTCCAGGTCCAGATCCGGACCCAGCATCTCCTCGGGGTAGCCCGTGCGGTCCGCGACCACGCCCACGAGCGTGCCCATCAGGTCCATCGCAGCACCACCGCTCGACGCCGCCTGGCTGTCGCCTTCGGGCGAGGACACGCCGAGCGCGGTCAGGCGATCCACGAGCCCTTGCAGGGTTCGCTCCCCCGCGAGCTGCTCCAGCGCGCTGTCGTCCAGCGACGCCGACCCACCCAGCGCGTCGCCGAGGCCGTTGAGGATCTCGATCCGCTTGATCGAGTCGATCGACAGGTCCGCTTCCAGGTCCAGGTCTGGACCCAGCATCTCCTCGGGGTAGCCCGTGCGATCCGCGACCACGCCGCGCAGGACGTCGAGCAACGGACGGGCCGCCTTTGCGGGCGCCGGAGCGGCCGCCGCGCGGGGCGGACGGGCCTCGATCCGGGGACGGACCTCGGAGGCCGGGGCTCCCGGAGGATCCAGGCGGGCCTCCATCACCGGACCGACGGACCGGCCGGGGGCCGCGCCGAGCGCTTGCAGCATTACGTCACGCTGCGCGTCGGCCATCGCCCGCATGTTGTCGAGGAAGGACAGGATCGCGTGGTCGGCCGCCCCCGTGGGGACGGACGCCGCCGCCGTGAGGCGGATGGGCTCGACCACGGGCACCAGGCCGCCGGGCGGGAGGGCGCCGTCGACCGGCCACGCACGGTGACCGTCCACCTGCCACACCGGACCGGACGCCGCGGGGCCGCGGGACAGGTCGACCGGCGCCAGATCGCGGCCCGCGAACAGCGGCGCCACGTCCAGCGCCACGTCCGTCTGGGTCGTGAGCACGGCCAGGGCACCCAGCAGGCTGGCCCAGCTCCCGTCACCGCCCCGCTCCAGGGACACGACCGTGACGTCGTCGCGGCCCTTGGCGATCGCGCGCACGAGCTTGGCGAGCACCTCGCCGGGACCCACCTCGACGAACACCCGCACGCCCGCGTCGAGCATCGCGGTGATCTCGTCGACGAAGCGCACCGGCTCGGCCACCTGGCGGGCCAGCAGGGCCCGGATGCCGTCGGGATCGGACGGATGGACCTCTGCGGTGGTGTTGGACCACACCGGGACGTCGGGCGCATGCATCGTCAAGGCGCCGAGGGCTTCGGCGAACGTCGACGACGCCGCGGCCACCACCGGGCTGTGG
The DNA here is from genome assembly GCA_030424555.1 of bacterium. Taxonomy (GTDB): domain Bacteria; phylum Myxococcota_A; class UBA796; order UBA796; genus JAUHWK01. The sequence continues at coordinate 6,005 of JAUHWK010000075.1, forward strand.
AAGGCGCACGCCACCGGGATGGTGCGCGCCGCGATCCGCTGATCCCCCAGGGCCGCGACGGCGGCGGCCAGCGCGGGCTTCGGACCGGCGATCACAGTCTGGTTGGGCGCGTTGTGGTTGGCGACCACCACGTCGGGGTGATCCGCCAGCACGGCGCGCAGGGTGTCGGGCGTGCTGCGCACCGCCGCCATGCCCCCGGCGTCGTCGGCCGGGGCCGCCCCGAGGATCGCCTCGGCGCGCGCACGGGACAGGGGCACGAGGTCGTCGGGATCGATCGCACCCGCCCACGCCAGCGCGGCGAGCTCGCCGTAGCTGTGGCCCGCCGCCATGTCCGCCTGGACGCCCAGGCCATCGAGGAACGCGGCAGCCGCGAGATCCACCATGCCGAGCGCCGGCTGGGCGACGCGGGTGTCGGTGATCGCAGCCTTGTGGGCCTTGCGTCCTGCGTCGTCGTACGCGTCCGCGGGGAAGATCACATCCACCAGATCGGGCGCCGACGCGAGGAAGGACTGCAGCGCGGGCATCGCCACGAACAGGTCCGCCAGCATGTGCGGGCGCTGGCTCCCTTGGCCGGGGAACAAGTACGCGAGCTTGCCCTGGGAGACGGTCTCGGGACGGATCCACACCGTGCCGCCCACCGGGGTGCGATCGCGGGCGGCCGACAGCGCGGCCCGAAGCGACGGGTGATCCGCCGCCACCACGGCGATGCGCACCGGTCCAGACCCCTCCTCCCCCACGGCCTTCGCCAAGCCCGCGAGCGAGGGCGGAACCGCGTCGTCCAGCCGCGCCGCGAGCAGGTCGAGGCGCCGGTCGATCGCGGCGTCCTCCCCACGGAACAGGAACAGCTCCGCCGGACGGGCCCGCGGGGGCGTCGGCATGGCGGTGTCCGCCTCGAGGACGGCGTGGAAGTTGGTCCCACCAAACCCGAACGCGCTCACCGCCGCGACACGGCGCGGGCCCACCCAGGGCCGCGCGACCGAGGAGAAGTGGAACGGGCTGTGCTCCGCATCCCAGCCGGTGTTCGGCTCACGGATCGGCGCCATGCCCGGACGCACGCCGTGGTGCGCCGCGAGCGCCACCTTGATCAGGCCCGCGAGGCCGGCGGCGCACTTGGTGTGGCCGATCTGCGACTTGACGCTGCCGAGGAGCACGCCCGAGGCCCGCCCGGCGAACTCCTCCTCCAGGGTGCGCATCTCGGTGCGATCCCCGACCACGGTGCCGGTGCCGTGGGCCTCGACGAGGCCCAGCTCCGCCGGGTCGACCCCGGCGCGCTGCCACGCCCGGTCCACCGCCCGACGCTGCCCCTCCTTGCGGGGCGCGGTCAGGCCGAGGCTGCGGCCGTCGCTGGAGCCACCGAGGCCCTTGAGCACCGCGTACACCCGCTGGCCATCGCGCCGGGCGTCCTCCAGGCGACGCAACACGACGGCCGCGACGCCCTCGCCCAGCACGATGCCATCGGCGGACGCATCGAACGTGCGGCAGCGACCGGTGGCGCTCAGGGCGTGGGTGGAGCTGAACAGCAGGTAGTCGTGCACACCGTTGTGCAGGTCGGCGCCACCGCACACGACCACGTCGCTGACCCCGTCCAGCAGCTCCTTGACCGCGAGATCGACCGCCGCGAGCGAGGACGCACAGGCCGCGTCCACCGTGTAGTTGACCCCTCCGAGGTCCAGGCGGTTGGCGATCCGGCCGGCGAGCACGTTGGCGAGCACGCCGGGGAAGCTGTCCTCCGTGAGGCGGGGCAGCACGGCGTCCAGCGCGTCGGGCACCTCCCCGACGAGCTGGGGGAGGTGGGCGCGCATGGTGTACAGGCTGCCGAGGTCGGATCCGGACTCCGTGCCGAAGATCACGCTCGTGCGCGCCCGAAGCTCGGGATCGTCGCCCAGGCCCGCATCCTCGAGCGCCCGGCGGGCGACGTCGAGCGCCAGCAGCTGAGACGGATCGATGCTGACCAGGCTGCGCGGCGGGATGCCGTACCGCATGGGCTCGAACCGCACCGGCGGGAGGAAGCCACCCCACTTGCTCGGCGTGGTCTCGCCCGGCACGCCGTCCGGATCGTAGTACGCGTCGAGCCGGAACCGGGTCTCGGGGACCTCCCGCACCGCATCGTGGCCCGCCAGGATGTGCGACCAGTAGGTGTCGACGTCCGGCGCATCCGGGAACAGGGCCGCCATGCCGACGATCGCGATGTCGACCGGACCCGAGCGCTCCTCGGCCTCCTCCTCGGGAAGCCACGGGGCGAGCCGCGCCACGCTGCCGTCGCTGATCTCGGTGTGCAGGGCATCGATCGTGGTGACCTCACCCCGCAGGGCCGCCACCTGACCGATCATGAACATGCCCTCGGCCTGCTGCGTCGCCTCATCGACCGCGACCAGCGCGCCGCCCTCGCGGACGATCCCCTTGCTCGCGATGCGCAGTCGGCCCAGGTTGAGCTGCTCCAGCGCCTCCCACATCGCCTTGGGATCGGTGCCGGCCGCCTCCAGCCGGGCACGCTCCGCCTCGAACGCCTCGACGAAGGGGGAGTCCACGCAGCGGGTGGCGTGACCCGGCGCGGTCTGGACCAGGGCGGTGCGCTCGGCGGCGAGGGCTGCTGCCTGGAACCCGGGCTGGATCGCCCCGGTGGCGACCGCCTCCTCCGTGAACAGGTAGGCCGTGCCCATCAACACGCCGACGTGGGCCCCGCGGGCCGCCAGCGGGCCGGCCATCGCCGACACCATGCCCGCGCTGCGCGCGTCGTGGATCCCGCCCGCGAACAGCACCTGGACGTCCGACACGTCCTCGTGCTCCGCCAGGACCTCCGTGACCTGCTCCCACAACACCAGGCTGGAGCGCGGACCGACGTGGCCCCCGCACTCGTTGCCCTCGAACACGAACCGGCGCGCCCCATCCGCGAGGAAGGCGCGCAGCAGCGCGGGCGAGGGGCAGTGCAGGTAGGTGGGGGTGCCCGCTTCCTCCAGCTCGCGCGCCTGGGACGGACGCCCGCCGGCGATCAACGCGAACGGCGGCCGCACCGCGGCGATGGCCTCGAGCTGCGGACCGCGCACCTCCGGCGGCGCGAACCCCAGGATGCCCGCACCCCAGGGACGATCCCCGCACGCGTCGGCCGTCTCCTGCAGCAGGGTGGCCGCCTTGTCGCCCCGCAGCAGCGACAGGGCGATGAACGGCAGCCCCCCGCCCTCGGCGACCGCGGCCGCGAAGGACGCGACGTCGCTCACGCGGGTCATCGGCCCCTGGGCGATCGGGTGGGCGGTGCCGTGGGCGACCGCCCAGGCCCCGCCTTCTTCCGCGGACGCGAGCGGGCGCGTGGTGGCCCCCGCCTCCAAGGCCTCGGCGGCCCCACGTCGGATCCCCGCGACGATGCCCGCCACCGATCCGAACCGGGCGGCGAGCGGGGCGGCAAGCGCCAGGTCCTGTCCGGCCGTGATGAACCCGGTGAGCGGATCGGCATCGGCCAGCCCGGCAAACAGGGTGGCCTCATCGGCCGGCGGGGCCTCGGCACTGCGCCAGCCCGGACGGGCCAGCAGCCGGTGGCCCGCAGCCAGGATCGTCTCGCTGCCGTCGGCCTTGCGCAGGACCCGCTGCAGGGCGAGCGGCACCGCGCTGTCGGTGGCGAGCGCGACCTGGGCGTCGATCACCACGCCCCGCGCGCCCCCCGCCACGCAGGCGGCGGCCGTGTGGGGACCGATGCCGCCCTGGATCCAGAATGGGATCGGCAGCCCGGCAGCATCCAGGCGCTGGCAAAGGACGAACGCATTGTCGGGACCGACCCGTCCCCCGGCCTCCGCCCCGTGGCCGATCACGCCGGCCGCGCCCGCCTCGGCGGCAGCCTCGGCCTCTTCGACCGTGCGCACGGCCACGAACACCCGCCGCGCTCCCCACCGATCCACGGGCGTGCCCGCCCCGACGATCACGGTGTGGACTCCCTCGTCGAGGTCGTCCACCGACCACGCGGTGCCCTCGGGGATCCGCACGCCGTACCCGACACCCCGCAGGGCGCGCATCGCGGCGCGGCCCTCCCGACGGCGGCGGCCGAGATCGAGGAACGGCACAGCGCCGTCGTCGCACAGGGACGCGAGCGTCCGAACCAACGACGCGTCAGGGCGCTCGAACGGGGTCACAACGAGGACGTCCACGCGCTCCGCCTCCTTCCAGGGGTGGGCGACGCTGTGTACCACCGGCCCGCGCCAGCCGTACCAAGGGCTTGCAAAGCCCTCCTGTCAGCCTGTGAAAGGCGTGTTCCCTCGATCCTCTGGTTCGGTGTCGGAACGGCCGGGGGCCCGGTTCACACCCCCAGATCCAACCCACCACCGCCCCGCACCCGCCGGCGGACGCGACACGATCAGGCCTGGGTCCCGCACGAGCTCGGTGCCGTTGTCGAACGCGCGCCCCGGCGCGATCCACACCCCGGTCCCGATCCGACACCCGTGTCCGAACGCGCTCCCGAGGAAGCGGGTGCCGGTGTCCCACAGCGTGCCGTCCAGCGGGACGCGGATGGTGCGGTCGAAGTTGAGGTCGATCGCGTAGCTGGCCTGGGTGGTGAGCGTGTCCCGTCCGACCACACACGCCTGCATCGTGGTCTGGCCCGCAAACGCCCCCGGGTACAGCACACACAGGCGCAGCACCGTCTGCTGGGCGACCGTGGCCTCCGCCCCGATCGTGCTCACCTCCACCTGGGCGCCCGCCAGGATGGTGGCGCCCTCCCCCACGTGGCTGAACAGCACGCGCGCGTTGGGGCCGATCGCCGTCTCCGATCGTGCTCCCCTCGATCAGCGCGGTGGGGTGGATGTCGCAGCCCTTTCCGACCCGGTTCAGGTGGCGCAGCAGCCGCCACTTGTTGAACGACCAGGTCCGCAGCACGCCCCACAGCACCCGGGCCGCCGTCCACCACCACGGGATGCGGGACGCGGTCACCGAACCCGCCGCCTGGTTGGCCCACAGCACGTGGACCCAGTGATGGATCGTCATCACGGGGTGACGCGGCAGGCTGATCGTGTCGGGCGTGTCGCTGTTGGGGTCTTCCCGGAACGCCCGCGGGAGCGGCAGCGCGATCACGCGCTCCTCCGGGTCCACCCACACGACCGGCGGGTCCGCGACCGGCTCGGGCCCCGCCTGCCACCGCACCGCGTCGAAGCGCCAGCCGCCGTCCACGCGGATCACGCCTGGCTGCACCCGACAGGTCCGCTCCCCGAAGCGGCTCTCCGCCAGCCCCAGCACGGCGTCCTTCCCCGACGCCTCCTGCACGAACCGCCGCAGCGCCGCCCCGGTGGTGAACAAGGTGTCGGGCACGACGAGGCAGGGAGCCTGGAGGGTGTCGACCACCGTGAGGCCCGCCTCCGCAAACGCCTCCGCCTGCCACACCGCGAGCGGACGGTCCCCGATCCGGACCTCGCCAGGCGGATCGTCGAACGGCATCACCCGCCGACCGGTCGGCTCCACGTACACGCGCGCTTCCATGGGACCTCCTGGCCGTCCCCACGCTACCGCAGCCCGACGCTGGCGGCATGGGGACCGGCGTGGGTACCAGACCCCATCGTCTGGAGCCGCCATGCCCCGTCCCCTCGGACCCGCCGTCGCCCTCACCCTGATCGTGGGGGCGTGTACCGATCTCCCCGACGACTGGCAGGGCGCCACCCCCGTCGCGTCGCTCGACCAACAACCGTGCGAAGGCAGCCCGTACGAGGGCACCCACGAGGAGCGGGTGGAGGCCGTCGAGGGCGAGGCGCTCGACCACCTCGCGGTCCGCGAGGCCCACTTCCGGTGCGCGCAGGAGGTCGAGGCGTTCCAGATCATGGAGGACGGCACCGCCCGGGTCCTGATCCAGCCGATCGATCTGCGCCCCAAGGACGTCGCCGGCTGCGACTGCCTGTACGACCTCGACCTCGTCCTCGACGCCGACACGCCCCCCGAGGCCGTCGAGGTGTGGCGGCGCTGGGACGAGCACGCGGGCAGCACCGATCCGGTCCAGATCGGACGGGTACCGTGATCGCCCGCCACGGCGGGTCCCTCGGGCCATCCTCGGCCATTCTGGTTCGGGACCGACGCCCGGCACGGTAGCATCCGCCCGCAGCCCGGAGTCCTCATGCGTCCCGTCGTCCCCCTCCGCGCCCTCCTCCTCGTCCCCCTACTGGCTGCCTGCACGGACAAGGCGACCCAAGGCGACACCGACACAGGGTCCTCCGGGGACACGGGCAGCGCATCGGACACCGGCGACACCGCGGACACGTCCGACACCGGGGACTCCAGCGACACCTCCGACAGCGGTGACTCCA
>JAUHWK010000589.1 GCA_030424555.1 bacterium
CCCAGCGCGAAGGCGGCGTTCACCAGGGACGCGTTGGCGAACCAGCCGACCCCGAGCAGGGCGGTGCGTGGGGAGGCCCGCCCTTGTCCCCACGCGAGGGCGATCGGGACCGTCCACAGCACGAAGTACTCCGGGTTGACGTGGTAGAAGCAGGTCAGCAGGAGTCCGTAGAACGCCAGGAACCGGTCCATCGTGGTGAGGTCGGCGCCCCCGCGGCGCACGAATCCCTCGACCGCTGCGTAGGCGATGCCGGTGAGGGCGAGCGTCCCGACCCGGAGGGTGGCAGGGTCGAGGCCGGGCCACACGGCCCAGGTCGACACGGAGAACGCGTAGGAGGGGACGAAGTCGCCCGCGCGATCCAGCAGGACGACCGCGGCCGCGCCCGCGAGCCAGGGGAGGGCGTCTCGGCCACGTCGAGCACCCAGCGCGGCGAGGGGAAGCAGGAACACGGCGAACTGCTTGAGCGCGAGCGCGGTGCCTGCGGCGATCAGCCCGTACACGGCTGGCGGGACGGGAAACAGGGCCAGGGCGGCCAGGGGGAGCACCGCGAAGATCTCGTCCTGGGCCCACACGGCGGTGGCGGGGGCGGTGAACGCGCCCAGGACCCACAGACCCCGCACGGCGCGCGGGGTGCTCTCCCGTCGCAGGAGCGGCCAGGCCATCGCGTACAGCGCGACCTCGGCGAGCACCGCGGCGGCGAAGATCCAGTCCTCGACCGGAAGCACGGTCCGCAGGGGGGCGAGCACCAGGCCGAGACCTGGCGGGTACTGCGGGTAGGGACCGTTCCCGAGCAGGTGGGCCAGCGGGGCATCGGCCAGGGCGTCGAAGTACTTCAGGTCGTCGTTGGGCGGACGGCCGAGCGCGAGCGCGACCCCCGCGCGCACCAGGAGCCGGGCGATCACCAGGACGGTCAGGTCGAGCCAGAGGCGGCGGGGAGGGGACGTCACGCGATCGGGCTCCTGGCGACGGGACGGGACCCAGGTGCCGCCACCGCGCGCACTGTGCCACGCGGCGTGGCCCACGGGGAACGATGGGAGGCTTCCGGGCGCACCGCGGGTGGGCTCGATCGGCCGGGGTGCGGAGCGGTTGACGGCGCTCCGAGGCCGGGGAAAGGTCCCTTCAAGGCCTGAGGAGGGAAGCGATGAAGCACATTGCCGTCGCCGTCGACACCGCCGATCGTCCGGAGCTCCTCCTCGCCCACGGGCTCAAGCTCGCGCTGCTGCACCGCGCCGATCTGTCGGTGTTTCAGGTGGAGCGCTCCGAGGCAGAGCGCGACGCGTGGCGCCGGATCCCCGCGATCCGAGACATCCTCGTGCGGTGGCAAGTGATCGACGACCCCTCCGACACCGACGCGTTCGAGGCGCTCGGGGTCCACATCCACCCGGTCCACGCGACGGACGACCACGTCGCCCGGGGGCTGGTGGCGATGGTGGAGTCCGAGGAGCCCGACCTGCTGGTGCTCGGGACCCACGGACGGGTCGGCCTGGAGCGGTTGGTTCGCGGCAGCGTGGCGGAGACCGTGGCGCGGACCTGGCACGGTCCCACGCTGGTCCTGCCCCCCGACGTGGCGCTGGTCGACCCGCTCACCGGGGCGATGTCGATCCGCCGGGTGTTGGTGCCCATCGCGGACGACGTGGGGACGCAGGAGGTGGTCGACGCCGCGGTGCGGGTCCTCGACGCCACCGGCATCGAGCGGGCGGAGGTGACCGCACTCAAGGTCGGGGACGCCGACACCCCCCTCGTGACCTTCCCCGAGCCCGATCGGTGGGGCTGGCACGGGCGCACGGTGTCCGGAAAGGGCGTGGTCGATGCGATCGTCGACACCGCGGCGGACCTGGACGCCGACCTGATCGCGATGGGCACCCGGGGCCACGACACCTGGGCGGACGCGCTGCTCGGCAGCCACACGGAGCGGGTGATCCGGCGGGGCCATCGGGCCGTGCTCACCGTGTCGATGGGCTGACCGGGCCTCGGGAGTCGGGCTCAGGACTCGAGGCCGGGGACCTGGGTCGGGGAGGTCGGCTCGTCGAAGGGGAACTCGTCGTCCATGTCCCATCCGGCCAGCGCGCTGGCGGCGTCCGACACGAGGTGGCGCTCGCCGGGGTTGGGGAGGCTGGGCTCGTCGGGGGCGTTCTCGAGCTGGGCGAGGAGCTGGACCGCGGCCCGTTGCTGGGCGCGCATGGTGCTGATCACCAGCAGCTCCACCGCGCGGCGGGCATCCGCGTTGAGGGCCATCACGTCGTCCCGGCCGATCCGGAGGATGCGGGACGCGGACACGGCGATCGCGGTGGCGGTGCGGGGCACCTTCTGGATGAAGCCCGCCGCCCCGAACACCGCGCCGGCATGCAGGACCGACAGCTCACGGGGCGCGCGGCCGGTCTTGTGACGACGGATCGAGATCCGTCCCGAGCCGACGACGAACAGGCCGTCTCCGAGGT
>JAUHWK010000590.1 GCA_030424555.1 bacterium
GCCTTGGAACGGCAGCTCTCCGGACACGAGGAGGAACAGCAAGGTGCCGAGGCTGAACAGGTCGCTGCGCCCGTCGAGCGCCTCCTCCCGGGCTTGCTCGGGGCTCATGAACGCGGGGCTGCCCACGAGCGCGCCGGTCATCGTGACCTGGGACTCGTCCAGGAAGCGCGCGATCCCGAAGTCCATCAGCTTCACGGTGCCGTCGCGTCGAACCATGACGTTGTCGGGCTTGAGATCGCGGTGCAGGACGCCGTTGCGGTGGGCGAAGGCCAAGGCGTCCGCGAGGGCGAGGCCGATGATCGCCGCCACCTCGCTGGGCACCCGCTGGCAGCGGGCGAGGAGGTCGGTGAGGGTCTCGCCGTCGACGAACTCGGTGACGATCCAGCAGTCGGCGGCCTCGGCGCCCGAGTAGTCGTGGATCTCGAGGATGTTGTCGTGGGTGAGGTGCTCGATCGCCCGGGCCTCGCGGGCGAACCGTTCCCGGTTGCGCGCGGACGAGGAGAGGTGGGGATGCAGGACCTTGATCGCGACGTCGCGGTCGAGGGTGTTGTGCCGACCGCGGTACACGGTCGCCATGCCTCCCTCGCCCACCTTCTCGAGGACGTCGTAGCGGCCGACGGTGGTGCCGATCACCGGTTGCTTCCCCCGGGGGTGTCTGGCCCGTGCGCCCCTCCCGCCACCATACCGCCAGCGGGGGCTGCACGACAGGGGCGGGGGACGGCCGAGGGCTCAGGGACCGACACTGTGGCCATCGAGGTCGAGGATGCCGCCGCGCTCCAGGTGCTGAACGACCATCGCGGCGGTCTCCTCGATCGCGCGGTTGGTGACGTCGATCGCGCGCCACCCGTTCGCTGTACACAGCGACGAGGTCAGCTCGATCTCGGCCAGGACGAGCCCTGGATCCGCGTAGCGTTCTGTCTTTCCGACATGGAGGGCTGCCATCCGGGATCGGCGGATCCGCGCGAGCGCGTCCGGCGCGATCAGCAGCCCCACCACCCGGCGGGGGTCCACGTCGAACAGGCGGTCGGGGATGGGGACGTCGATCATCAGCGGCTGGTTCGCGACCTTGAGGCCCCGGTGCGCCAGGTAGGTCGACAGCGGGGTCTTGCCGGAGCGGGAGGGTCCCACCAGCACGACGTCCGCATGCAGCAGACGCTGGGGGTCTCGGCCGTCGTCGGCCTCCACGGTGAACTCGATGGCGTCGATCCGGCGGTAGTACCGGGCATCGGTGCGGTGGAGCAGGTTGGGCACGCCCACCGGGACGCGGTCGAAGAAGGCGCCGAGGCCACTCAAGACGGGCCCCAGCAGATCGACGTGGCGCAGGCCGCGGGCGGCCGCGAGGCGGGAGGACAAGGCGCGCATGTCCTCGCGGACGAGGGTGGTGACGACGAACGCGCCCCGGGCTTCGGCGGCATCGAACGCGGACTCCAGGGCGGCCTCGTCGTGGACGTGGGCCGACACCTCCAGCGTGAGCGGCATGTGATCGAACTGGTGAAGCGCGGCGCCGAGCACCTTGCGGGCGGTGTCGCCGGTGCCGTCGGACACGATGTGCAGGGGGAGGGGACCGGGCTCGGACACGCAGGCTCCGCGGGCAGGCGGCGCACATTATCGGACCGACGGGTCCCGATCCCGAGGAGGTCGTGTGACGGAGGAGGCGTTGGCGCCTGGGCCGCTCGACGGCGTGCGCGTGCTGGACCTGTCTCGGCTGCTGCCGGGCCCCGCCTGCACCGCGTGGCTGGCGGGCCAGGGCGCGCAGGTCGACCGGGTGGAGACCCCGGGGAAGGGTGATTTCACCCGGCACATTCCGCCGTTCGTCGACGGGGTCGGGGCGTACTTCGCCGCCACCGCCGCCGACAAGCGCCACCTGGCCGTCGACCTGCGCCATCCCGAGGGGGTGGCCCTGATCCGCGAGATCGTGGGGTCGTACGACGTGCTGGTCGAGGGGTTCAAGCCCGGCGTGCTGGAGGCGACGGGGCTGGGGGCCGCGGCGTTGCACGCGGACCATCCAGCGCTCGTGATCGCCCGCCTCAGTGGGTACGGACAGGACGGTCCGTTCGCCGACCGGCCGGGCCACGATCTCAACTACCTGGGGCTCACCGGGATGCTCGATGGCGCGGCCCGGATGCCAGACGGGCGGATCGCGCCGCCGACGGTGCAGCTCGCCGACATGGCGGGGGCGTTGGCGTGTGCCGCGGCGATCGCGTCGGCGCTGGTGGGGGTGGCCCGCACCGGCCGGGGGCGGGTGGTGGACGTGTCGCTGGTGGAGTCGGCGCTGTGGTGTGCGGGCCCGCCGCTGCTGGGCCTGACCGCGGAAGCGCAGGATCCCGGCCCCCACAGCACCCTGCTCGACGGTGGGCTCCCGCTGTACGGCACCTACCGGTGCGCGGACGGGGCCTGGCTCACCATCGGGTCGCTGGAGCCGCGGTTTCAGGC
>JAUHWK010000591.1 GCA_030424555.1 bacterium
CAGGCGCTCCAGGGTGGCGGCGAGGTGAACGTGCCGCCGCCGGACGTCGAAGTCGTCCTCGGTGAGCAACACCTGCGCCACCCGCCGGCCCAGCCGCGAGAACAGGGCGTCGTAGAACGCCACCAGCGCCCCCTGCCCCACCGCAGCACACGCCTGGCGGTCGACCACGCCGGTGGGACGTCGGTCCATCCCGAGGCGCTCCGCTCCGAGCCCGACGGCACCCGAGCTCACCAGCACGACCGACCGGCCCTGCGCCCACAGCGCCTCGACCTGCTCGACGATCGCACCGAGCCGGCCCACCGCGAGCTGTCCGTCGTCGCGGGCGACCACGGTGGTGCCCAGCTTGACGACGATGCGCCGGGCGTCGGCCAGCGCCGCGCGTCCGACCGTTCCAGCGCTGTCCGTGGGCGTGTCCATCCACGACCTCCCCGACCCCCCGGCGCTATCGCACACCCGGCCCTGACGCATCGCAGACGCGTGTCGCCCCGCGATCGGATAGGATGCAGCGCTGTCGAGAGGCCAGGATGACCGTGAACGCGCGCACCATGATCCGTCCCCCGCTCACCGCAACGCTGGCCCTCGGGCTGATCGTGGCCGGCTGTGGTAACGAGGTCCGGCTTGGCGGCACCCGCACCGGCAGTGGGCTCGACACCGATCCCCTGCGCCCCGCCGACACCACCCCGCCCGTCGCCGAGTGCGAGGCGAGCCCCGCGATCATCACGCCGGGCACCGCGGCCGACTTCCTCGCCGAGGCCAGCTACGATCCCGACGGCATCCCGATCATCGACCACCGCTGGGAGCTCCTCACCGCCCCCACGGGCTCCAAGGCACGCCTGCCTGCAGGCGAGGTCAACCGCGCGGGCTTCCTGCCCGATCTGGCCGGTACCTACGTGGCGCGCCTCATCGTCACCAACGACCGCGGCAGCACCAGCGCTCACTGCGACGCCACCCTCAGCGTCCGTCCGGACGAGGCCCTGTGGGTCGAGGCCATCCCCAAGTGGGACGACGACGTGCAGGTGGTGGTCGCCCGCGGCAGCACGATCAACGCGGACTTCGACACCGCCGACATCTGCGTCGCCGGCTCCTGCAACGTCGACTGGGGCGACACCAACAACGCGGTCGACGATCCGAGGGTCCTGTCCGACGACCTCCTGGACGGCGTCGAGGTCGTCGCGATCGAGGCCCCGGCCTCCGGTCCGTACCTGATCGGCGTGAGCGACGGTCCTGGAGAGGTCCTCCTCGGCGCCAACGAGGTGGTGGTCCGCGTGTTCGCGTTCGGCGACCTCGCCTCCGAGATCAGTGTCGACCTCACCGGCGAGCGCGAGACCCCCACGCCGCTGTTCCGCATCAAGTTCCCCGAGGGCAGCGTCGGCAACCTGTGAGTCGGCGCCCCCGCGAGGCGTCGTCGATCTAGCCGACGGCGAGGGCCGCGAGCACCCGGGACAACGGACCAGACAGGCCGGCCCCCAGCGCCAGGCCCAGCGTGAGCCCGACCCCCGCGATCAGCGCAGCCTCCGTGCCCAGCACGCCCGCCACCCGTAGGCGCGAGGCCCCCAGGCGCCGTAGGACCGCCAGCTCCTGCTGACGCTCCCGCACCACGAGCAGGACGACGAGTCCGGCGAGCAAGGCCGTCCCCGCCGCGACCAGGCCCGCGGTCGCACGCACCAACGCCGCCACCCGCGCCACCCCATCGAGCAGGCCCGCCACCACCCGAGCAGGCTCCACGGCCTCGATCGAGGGGGCATCCGCCAGCCGCCCGAGCAGGCGATCGCGGGCCATGGCCCCGTCGGGGAACGCCAGCACCGCATGGATGGGCAGCGTGTCGCGATCGCCATGCAGGTGCCAGGTCTCCGGAGATGCCGCCGGGTCCTGGGGATCGAACGAGGACAGCGACGCCTCGAGCGCGTCCCCCACCGGCCCCTGGTCGTCGTCGTGCGTCTGGTCTGCCGCGTGCCCGTGCATCCGTCCCTGTAGGGCCCAGACCGTCTCCAAGGAGGTCGTCACCTGATGATCGACCGCAGTGCCCGTCGGATGCCACACCCCCACCACATGGACCCGGAGGGGACCTCCCCCGGTCGGATCGGTGACCGAGCCCCCAGAGGCGACGAGCGTGTCCCCGGCCCCAGCCCCCGTGGCGTGGGCGACCGCCGCCCCCAGCACGACCTCCCCGACCACCCCGGGCCCGCGGCCCGCAGCGAGGGTCCAGCCGAGCAAGGACGGGCCGTCGACCCCGATCCCGATCAGCGGGGCGCCCGCGACCTGTCCGCGCTGCGACCACGGCACGCCGACCACACCCGGCACCGCCTCCACCGCATCCCGCGTCGACCATGGGATCTCCGGGACAGCCGATCCCTCCCGCCCGACCACGGTGGCCAGCACCAGCCCCACCCCCGCGCCGCGCGCCCCGACCACCACCGGCACCGTG
>JAUHWK010000592.1 GCA_030424555.1 bacterium
AAGGCTTGGCGACCCGACTCGCGCAGCGAGGCGAAGATCACGCGACGGTCGGTGCGCGGACGAGCGGCCAGGAAGGTGCCGCGGTCGATCGCGGTCGGCATCACCTCGGGCTGGACGAAGACGTCCTCGACCGGCACCGTCTTCACGTCGGCGTTGGGGTCGACCACGTCGCTGTCGCACGCACCGACACCCGCCACCAGCGTGACCGTGCCCAACCGTCGAAGCCTCATGTCGTCTCCCCGCCCCAGACGCCCGCGCGCCGCACCCTAGCGCACACCTCCCCCGACGGCGCCCCCCGCGCCCCTACGGCTCCGCGCCGAACGCCTCGGGCTCATCCTGCGCCGCCTCGGACCGCAAGGTGTACCGAACGACGAGCTGGCCCGCCGGTCGGGGCACCGACGTGCCGTCTCGGACCAAGTACACGGACCCACGCACGGGGTGATGGGCATAGGCCACACACGCCTCCGCCCCGGCTTCCTCACAGGCCGCGTCGAGCGGAGTCCCCTCCCCCAGGGCCTCGATGTCGATCCCTTGCAGGACGTCTCCCTCCGGGGTGACGAGCGTGACGTCCAGCGTCGACGGATCCGCCGCGGCCGACAACGCGAACTCCTCGGGACGAGAGAGGCCCTCGAGGCGACCCAGCGCCTGCGCGAACCCCCGCCCCCAATCGCACGCCGACGCGGTCACGACACCGAGTCCCGGCATGGGCCACGCCTGCGCCAGCTTCTGGTAGGCGACGCCCGGCGCTTCATCCCCCACAGGGACCGACGGACGCGCCTCGTCGGCGCAGTGGGCCCCGGACCCGACCAGGGCCGCCACGCCGACCGACACGCCCTCGCCGTCTGCGATCCCGGCCAGCCACGCATCCACCGTGTCCACCCCGAGGTCTGCGCAGGCCTTGGGCAGGTCGTCGCCCCACCCCTCGGCCGCGATCACGTCGTCCGTCGACGAGACGAACACGATGCGCAGATCCGCACCGGGACGGCGGAAGCCAGCGTTGGCCTCCTGCTGCAGCGCCGTGGGCTGCCGCAGCGCCAGCATGGCGGCACACAAGCCCGAGGACGCCTCCTCCGGGACCGGACGGTCCACGGCAAGCTCGCCCACACGCTGCACGGACTCGGGGGTCGCGGACGAGACGAAGGCCTCGCCCCCGTCGACCTGCAGCCGGCCCTGGGCACCCTCCGGCCCGACGTCGGTGGCGGTGATGCCGAGGTGCCAGCTGTCCCGCGCGTGGCGGCCGAGGGACGCGGTCCACGCGTGCAGGAAGTCCGGCACGCTCAACCCGCCGATCGACACCCAGGGGTGGTGATCGACAACCCACAGCACATCGACAAGACGGGGCTCGGCCAGGGAGAAGACGTCCTCGGCCTCTCCGGGGCCCAGCTCAGGACGCTGCCAGGTGGCAGGCTGCCATCCGTCCCCACACTCCATGCAGATCTCCGCGCCGCACCCGCCCACCATCAGGGCGACCAGCCCGATGCCTGCCGCAGACCGTCTCATCTCACCCTCCAAACGCGAACCCGTCCGTGTCGCCCGCATCTTCACGCCGTACGTACTCCACCCGAATCACCGACTCCGGCGGGGGGGTGAAGTCCAGCAGCCAGATCGCGTTGCGCTGGGGGTCGTACTCGTAGGCGAAGCACGCGGCCGCGCCCCGCGCTTCACACTCGGCGTCCAGCGCGGCCTTGTCGTGGTCCTCGGGCAGCTCGCCCACGGCGATGCCCTCCCAGGAGACCTCGTCGGGCGTGTCGACGTACACGGCGAGCGAGACCAGGTCCGGCACGCCGGTCAGGTACACGACCCGGCGGAGGGCGGAGGTCGCCAGCCCGAGGTCGTCGAGGATGGGCGCCCAGTCATCCTCGCAGATCGAGTAGAACGCCCCGCGCTCCGAGCCATCGGGCGAGTGGGGCCCGACGTTCTCCACCATCTCGTCGTAGGGCCGACCCACGCCCACGGCGGAGAGTGGATCGCCCGGCTCCTGCAGGCAGCCCCGCGGAGGGGGTCCGGCGATCGCCGACACCGTCACCGGGATCTCCGGATCGGCCTTGAGGGTGTTGAGGTACTGGATGAACTCCGCCGCAGAGCTCCCGCTGCACGGGGACTCCTCGAAGGTGTAGCTGGAGTCCGACTCGTCGGTGACGAAGATGATGTGCAGGGCGGCCTCGTCGCGGAAGAAGCCCTGGTTGGTGGACTGGATGTTGGCCGTGGGCTGCGTGAGCGAGCGCCAGGCCGAGCAGCTGCCCGTCTCGTCGAACGATCCGCCGACCCCCACGCGGGCCATCTGGGAGAAGATCTCGGTGGGGCGCGGGGTGTTGGGGGTGATGTAGCGGTGCGCCCCGACCGGACGAAGCGCACCCCCGAGTCCCGTGGACGTGGTGTCGGTGGTGGTGACGCCGATGTGGTAGTCGAGCGCCTGCGCC
>JAUHWK010000593.1 GCA_030424555.1 bacterium
TCCCACGCGTCCCACTGCGCTTGGGTGAGGTACGGCGTGCGGCTCGTGTCGGCGAACAGGACCTCGCCCTCCTTGGACGCTGCGATCGTGTACACCCACGGGATGCCCTGGTGCTCGGTGTGGGCGGCGAGCAGGTCGTCCATGCTCTCGGCGACGTTCATCCCGTGCCAGACGTCGAACAGGCCATCGTTGGACAGGTTGACGTCGCGAACCGACACCGCCAGCGTGGAGGTCCAGCCGACGCCCGGGACGTCGATCACAGGGCCGAACGTGCTGGCGTACAGGGTGCGCGACACCTTCTGCAGCGAGCCGTCTTCCTGCAGCACCTCGCGCTCGTACACCTCCGAGGTCATCGAGCGGGTCTCGCCGTCGACGACGTACCGGGTGGGATCGTCGGGATCGAGCGTCAAGGCGTAGGCGGTGAAGCGCGGCGCGTACGACACGGTGTGGGTCCAGGCGACGTGGCGGTTGAACCCGATGTTGATCGCGGGCACGCCGATCAGGCTGGCGCCGTACACGTCCATCCGCCCCGGGATCGTGAGGTGGGACTCGAACCACCGCTTCTCGCCCCAGGCGGGGAAGTGGGTGTTGCTCAGCAGCAGGCCGCCGCCCGAGGTGCTGCGCTCGGATCCGATCGACCACCCGTTGCTGCCGCGGCCGGGGTCGTGGAGCTCGGCACGCCACTGCGCGAGGCCTTGCTGGAAGGCCCCCTTGGGATCCATCAGGTCGGCGACGGTGGGCTCTGGGGCGCGGCGACCGGTGGGGGAGCCCCCTGGAGGGGCCGCCCGTCCGATCTCCCGGATGAACACCTTGAAGCTACCGTCCAGGCCAAGGGCGACCATGTAGGTGAGCACGTCGAGGTGGTCGATGGGGTTGACCCAGGGCTCGGCGAGGCACGCGGCGGGGAACCGTGCGTCGGACAGGGCCTCGTTGTAGCCCGCGGCAAACCCGACGAACCGGTCCCGTCCGGTGTCGCTGAGCGTCTCCCACCACGCCTCGGCCTGCTCGCGCACGCCGACCGCACGCCACCCGAAGTCCTCGTCCAGGTAGGCATCGGACGGCCCAGCCCCCAGGTAGCGGCTGCGCTCTCCGTTCACCTTGATGAACTGGTCGGCCAGCGTGCAGCCGTGGTGCTCGGCCATCACCAAGCCCATTCCGAACCCGAGGCTGCCGTGATCGGACGCGATCAGGTGGGGCACGCCGTGGTCGGTCCACCGGATGGTGACGTCGTACGGGCCGACCTGCGGGGCGTCGACGTCGTACGGATCGACCGAGTCCGGCTCTTCTTTGCAGGCGATCGAACAGAGTAGTGGGGCGATCGCCAGGGCGATGGGGCGCATGGAGACTCCGGGCTGCGTGCCCGGAGCGTAACGGACGACGACGGGGGGCGTCCCGTCGCCGTTCGTGGCGATGCGCGCGTTGGCGGCGATCTACGGCTGGGCGCCGCCGACCGGGTGCGCGCCGTAGAAGTAGCCGTCGATCGTGAAGATCTTCTCGGCGGACGCGGTCGCGGGATCGAGGCGGTACACCTCGGAGACCTGCTCCTCGTGGGCCTCCACGGTCTCGCCGACCATCAGCACGTCGCCCACGGTGCGCGGCGGGACGCGCGGCGAGCCCCGCGTGCCGGCGGCGGTCGGACTGGCGGACCCCAAGCGCCGCATTAGGCCCTGCCCCCCAACGCCGGTGGATCCCCATCGGCGTCCTCGGAGGCACGGGAGTCAGGATGCGGGTCGGATTTGTCGGTTGGCGTGGCATGGTGGGCAGCGTGTTGCGGTCGCGGATGTCGGAGGAGAACGACTGGGCGGGCCTGGAGCCGGTGTTCTTCTCCACCCCCGGGACTCCGGCGGTGCGTCAGTCGATCACCCATGCGGGGCGCACGGTGGAGGTGGAGGCGGTTCCCCACCACCTCGAGCTGTTCTCGGGCCAGCCCGGATCAGCTGACCGGGTCGAGGTGTGCGAGGGACTGGGGATCCCCTGGGACCCGGGCTCGGCGGCGTCGGTGCGGGCCCAGGCCAGGGACCCGAGGACCTGCGTGCTCCACTTCGAGCGCGCCACCGGAGGAGCCTCGCGTCCGACCTGGACCGGCTACGCGGCGCTCGACTGGGAAGGCCGGTACAGGGTGGACGGTGGTGCGTGGAACCCGCTCGACGGCCTGTTCAGCACCGCGGTGTTCGACATCTCGGTCGGCGAGGTCGACACGGTCATCGAGTCCCCCTGAGGGAACCCCGCGCAACCTGTCCCCGCGCCGAGCCGCCGGGTCAGGGTGTGTGCGCCGGCTCCGGGCGCGAAGCGGGGTCGATGGTCCGGCCACGGCTCAGCATGGCGCCCATGTTCCTCGCGTCGAGGGCACGCGAGAAGAGGTGACCCTGCGCGAACCGGCAGCGCAGCTTTGCGAGCTCCCCGAGCTGGTCGGCC
>JAUHWK010000594.1 GCA_030424555.1 bacterium
GCTCATCTCACCAAAGGCGGCGGGACCCGACCCGTCGACGAACGTGCCGGTGAACCGCACCGCGGAGCCGTCCTTGCCCCAGCCTCCCGGATCGAGCTCGGCCAACGTCCCGAACAACGCCGAGGACTGCGGGATCAGGGTGTTGCTCATGATGTCGCTGAACGCGTTGTTCCAGGTCCCGACGCTGCCCGTACACGGCAGCGACACGACGAACACGGCCTTGCCGTCTCCGTTGGTCGTCAGCGCCTTGGCGTGTCCCACCCACCCGTTCACCCGGCCCCTCCCCAGCATGGACGCCATGGCCCGCTTGCGCGCTCCCCGCACGGCCGACTTCTTGAGGTCGTTGGGCGCTGCCCGGTACGCCGACGCGTGGTCGTCGAGCATCGCACAGAACGCGGCCTGCTCCTCCGGGATCGGGAGGGTCGGCGCGGGCGGCAGAGGCACCGCCGCCACGACCTGCCCCGCGTCGTCCCCCACAGACGACGCCCCCACCGCAGGCCCCGACGACGGCGCCAAGGCCGCGAACACGAACAGCATCAAGGTCATGATCCCCCCCGACGCGATCCCCACGATCGCCCGCACCCGGTGCCCCGGCGAGGCCTGTCCCAGCGCCATCGCGCCCAACGCCACCGCCGGGATCCCGGTGAAGCACGAGCACATCAGCGAGGACAACCCCAGCACCATCGCCATCGTGGCACGTCGGTCGGCCTTCGCCACCTGCGGATCGGACACGGTTCCTTCAGACATCTCTCCCCCCTCGGGCCATGAGCGTGGGGGATGTACCGAGGACAGGAACGGGTCAGGGGTAGTGAACGGGTGTTTGGGTGGATCCGCGGAGCACACCGCCGTCCCGCACCCACAGCATGATCCGCATCCGACCCAGGCGCCCGAAGCCATCCAGGTACGGGTGGCACGCCTCGAGCTGGGCGTGGAGCAGCCCGGCCCGCACGAGCGGCGGGAGATCGCTCGGCCCGTGCATCGCGCGCTCGAACGCCGACAGCAGGTCCGGCAACCGATGCGGGGGCGGTGGCACGAAGGCCGCGTTCCCGGGTCGGGTCCCTCCGATCCCGTTCTGCGACCGGCGAGCCGCTCCGGTCTGCTTCGTCGCGCCGAGGGCACCGGCCAGCAGGCGTCGGTGGGTTTCGCTCAGCAAGCGCGTCGACCACGGCAGGCCGTCACCCGGCCCATTGCGCGCTCCCTGCGCAGCGATCGCTTCGCAGACCGGAGTGAAGGTAATCGATCGTTTATCTCGCTCCGCGACACGTAAGCGATCGCTTCGCGGGTGTCGCACAGAGCCCACCCGACCTCCCAGGGCCAGGACGACGAATCGTCGTTCCGCTCCCAGCGGCAACGCGCCAGGGATAGGCCGGCCCGCCACGCCCCGGAGCGATCGATGCCCTACGATCCCCTCACCCCCGACGACCTCTGCGACGCCCTTGCCTCCGGCAACCAAGCCGCCCGGGTGTGGGCGTTCCAGCACGCCGCCACGCGCCGACACCCCCGGTGCATCGATGCGGCCCTCGATGCGTGGGTCGCCCACCCGGACGACGACCTCGACCTCCTCGACATCGACCGGCGGGATTGGACCCCGGACCGCATCGCGCGAACGCTTCTGGCGGTGTCTGCCGACGCCCCCGATCCTCTGCTTCGCGCCGTCCTGTACTTGGCGGCCGAGCACGGATGTCCTGCCGCCCACGCCCTCGCCCAGCAGGTCGTGCGCCAGCTATCCCCTTCGATGGACGACGACGTCGACGACGATCCCGACTTGGTCGCCGAAGCGTGCGTCGGCCACGCCACGCAGATCCTGTTGTCTGGCGACGACCCCGAGGCCCACGCCACCCTCCGCCAGGCCGTGCATCCCACCCGCCTCGCCCAGGACGCGCTGGACGCCGGGGCCACCGCGTTCCTCGACGTCATCGCCGACGTCCTCTCCGGGCCCGACGCGCCGCTCGGCCTATGCGAAGTCGCCGGGGCCCTTGAGGCGCCGACAGAGCTGCACGCGTGGCACGACGAGCTCCAGTTTGCCTTCCCACCAGAGGACGCGGAGCTGGGGATCGCCGCTTGGAACACCGGCCCCCAGGCGTTCCTCGACTGGCTTCGTCCCCACGTCGACACCACGGAGATCCCCGACACCATCGTGTCGCACTGGACCCGAATGTTCGAATGGCACGACCGCGCACGCGGACGCGACCTCGCGATCCAGGCGTGCGCCCTCACCGGAACGATGCCCTCCGACCCGGAAGCCGCCAGCCTGCTCGCCTGGAAGCCGCCAGCCTGCTCGCCTGGATCGTCGGACGCGACCACCACCACGTCGCCGCGATGCGGTCCGCCGCGGGCGTCCTCGCGGAGGTCGAGGCACGTCCGGACGCAGAGGCCACCGAGACGCTCAACGTCCTGTTG
>JAUHWK010000595.1 GCA_030424555.1 bacterium
GGACGACCTCGACGAGGCCACCCGCGCGCAGATCGCGGAGGCGGTGGGCATCGGGGCGGTGCGCTACGCCGACCTGTCGCAGAACCCGCAGTCCGATGTCCACTTCGACTGGGACCGGATGCTCGCATTCGAGGGCGACACGGCGCCGTACCTGATGTACGCCCACGCCCGGTGTCGCTCGATCCTGCGCGCTGCGGCGGTCGACGACGCCCACCCCTGGGACGACGCGGTGATCGATGCGCCGGAAGCGCGGGCCCTGGCGTTGGCGTTGCTCGGGTGGCCCGATGTCGTCGTCGGGGCGGGCCGCACGATGCGTCCCAACCTGCTCTGCGCCCACCTGTTTGCCACCGCCCAGGCATTCAGTCGGTTCTATGCAGCGTGTCCCGTCCTCAAGGACGGGGTTGATCCCGAGGTCCGGGCCGGCCGTATCACCCTGGTGAGGGCCACCGCGTCCGTGCTCCGGGTGGGGTTGGACGTGTTGGGGATCGAGGCGCTCGACAGGATGTAGGATCGCCAGACGCTCCTGGTTCGATCGGTCGAGGGGAGTCGGTCCGATTAAGCCAGTCTGATGGGCAGTACCGAACGGGAGGAACGACTGGGGGAAGGGCGGACCATCGCTGGCGTGCCGGAGCAGATCGGCCGGTACCGAATCGTCCGTCCCCTCAGCAAGGGAGGGATGGCCCTGGTGTTCGAGGGCCGCCGCGAGACCCAGGTGGGCGTGTCCCGTCGGGTCGCGATCAAGGTGATCCTTCCGGACTACGCGGAGTCGACGACCTTTCGCGACCTGTTCGTGAACGAGGCCCGGATCGGGGCGGCGATGCACCACCAGAACCTGGTGCAGATCCTCGACTTCGACTCCGAAGACAACCGGTACTTCCTGGTGATGGAGTACGTCGACGGCCTGACGATCTCCCGGATGATCGCCCTGTCGGCCCGGCACGACGTGCGCATTCCGCTGTCGGTGATCTGCGAGGTGGGACGGCAGGCCTGCGACGGGCTGCACTTTGCGCACGAGGCGGTGGACACCGAGGGCCGCCCGCTGGGCATGATCCACCGCGACATCAAGCCGTCCAACCTGATCCTCTCTCCCGAGGGTGCGGTCAAGATCCTCGACTTTGGCATCAGCAAGGGGCGGCTGCGGACGGAGCGGCAGGGCTCGGTGAAGGGCACCTGGGGCTACATGGCGCCCGAGCAGGCGGTCGGGACCTCCCTGCGCCCGAACGCCGACGTGTTCAGCCTCGGGATTGTGCTGTACGAGCTGGCGGCGCGGCGGGCGATGTTCCACCGGCTTCCCCAGGACGAGGTCCGGCAGATGTTGCTGGACGACCACCCCGCGCGCATCGTCACCACCCTGGACGCGCCGTACGCGCCGTTGGTGGGCGTGCTGGACAAGGCCCTCAAGCGCGACCCGCTCGAGCGGTTCGCCACGGCCAAGGAGTTCGGACGCCACCTCGCCGAGCTCCTGCCCGATCCCCACACCACCCGCTCCGAGGTCGCCGAGTTCTACCGGCAGGTCCACGAGCTCAACGAGGCCGACCGCCACCGCCGGAGCCAGGCGCCGCCCAGTCCCAAGGCGGGGGACAAGGTCCGACCTGCGGGCGACAGCGCGCCTCCCCGTGCCTCCCGGGACTCGGAGGCGGAGCCGGAGGGGCCTCAGGCGATGATGGCGGCGGCCCTGGTGGGGATGGTCGTGGTGGTGCTCGCGTTCCTCGCCGGGATTGGGCTGGTGCGTGTGGTGGTGGCCCCCACGTCGTCGGGCACGGCGCCCCCACCCGCCTCCCCCGCGATCGTGGCCCCGTCGGACGGGGGCGGGCTCGAAGGTGCCGCGGTGGTGGACGCACCCCAGCGCGCCACCCTGGTGGTCGGGAGTCGCCAGCCGGCCTCGGTGTATGTCGATGGCGAGAAGGTGCGGGATCCAGCGGCAGGCGTCCAGGTCGAGCCCGGTCGGCACGTGGTCAGCATCGTGGCGGACGACGGCCGGCGCACCTCGTGGGAGGTGGAGCTGGCACCGGGGGATGCGGTCCACAAGACCTGGGACTTCGAGCGCTTGGACTGGCGCTGAGGTCAGGGGGCCGTCACGCGGTCGTCACCACCGGCCAACCGGGGTAGACCGCGGGCGGAGGTCGTCATGCGTCACGCCGCTTCTCCCTTGGCTATCGTTCCTGGATCGGGTCTCGGTGCCGGTCTGCGTGTCCTGCGTCCCGCGTGTGTCGCGCTCGCGGTGGGTGCCGCGGCGTGCGATGGCGGCGGCGATGGCGATGGTGATGGCGACACCGATGCGGGCCCGGCCCCCGCGGCCGTCACCGACCCCTCCAGCCCATGCCCCGCGATCACGGGCACCGGCGACTACACCTTCTCCGTGAACGGCGAGGACCGCGAGACCTGGATCGGGATCCC
>JAUHWK010000596.1 GCA_030424555.1 bacterium
AGGGCTTGGCACGCGAGCACCTGGTGTTGCGTACGCCCGACGATCGGGTCTGCGTGACCGCCGCGCACCAAGACGCGGCGCTGCCGTGGGTCGACAACCTCGGGGTGCTGGCGATGCACCCGGGACGCCCCCTCCTCGCGGTGCTCCGCCTGTCCACGCGCACCCCGAGGTCCGCGACCCTGCTCGCGTTCTCGTGGGCCGACGAACCCGACGCCCCGGTGGACCTCGGGCTCACGCGGCTGTCGCTGCCCCCCCTCGCCGATCGCCGAATCGCGGGCGCACAGGCCCCCGATCTCCACGGCCCACTCTCCGAGCTGACGGCCCTCCGGTGGCGCTGGCGCGCCGACGTCGCCCACGGCCAGACCACGTCCTTGGCCCGTCGCCGTGGGGACCGGGCCGACATGGCGCGGCTGCAGGCCCTCGGGATGCCCCACGCTGCCGAGCTGCTCCGCGAGGTGGTGGATCCCGCCCGCACGCCCGAGGATCACCTGCACGCTTGGCTCGCCACCGGCGTGTACCTGCGAACTGCCGACGCGACGCACGCGATCGAGTGGATCTGAAAGGGCCCGCGTGGCGCCCCCATCACCCCACCCCTTCCTCCACCGCCCACGCCAGCGCCCGGATCCCCGCGCCTTGTCCCCAGCTGTCCGACAGCCGTGGCTGCTCCTCTCCGTGGGCCCACCAGCGCGACGTGGCCAGATCGACGATCACGGCCGGATCGACGTTCGCGGACCCGCGAGCCAGTCCCCAGTACCGCGCGGCCAACCGCGCCCGCGCTTTCCTGTCCATCTCGGCGTGGAGCGTCTCGAGCGCGGGCAGGGGACGGGCCCAGGACCGGATGGAAGCGCCGTACGAACTGTCCTTCCAGCCGCAGCGCAGGTCGACCTCTCGCGGGCTGAACGCGACCCGTTCGAGCAGCTCCGCGAGGACCGCCGAGGCCAGCACCGACGGCGTGGTGGGAGGACTCGTCGCCCGGTCCGGGAACCCCAGCGCGTCTTCGATGGCCGCCGCGAGCCGCCCCTCTTTGAGACCCAAGCCCGGGTAGCGCCAGACCGTGTCGTCCCCAGGGTGCCATCCCAGGGATGCCACGGGCCGCGGGCGACCGATCGCCGCCCCCAGCCGCAGCCCGCTCCCGGAGACGTTCACCTCGCACACGGTCTCGAGGCCTGGCCACCGGACCAGCGTCAGGCAGTCGTACTGTCCCGAGCCGGGCTGGGTCTGCAGGATCCGCAGATCCAGCGACGGATGGTGCCGAAGGATCTCCTGGTACGCCCGCCACGCGATCGCCCGCTTGAGGGACCGACGCATGGGCGGGCTGGGCTCGCCAAACTCAGGCATCGTCCGACCCGTACCCCGCCAACGCCCCCTTCAACTCGCGCACCACCGCGTCCTTGAGCCACGCGGGCTGCTCCACGTGGCAGTGCGTCCCCCACTCCAGGACGAACCGGACGAGTTCGGAGCCCGACGCCTTCATGGTCAGGCGGACACCGCCGTCCGGCAGGCGAGTGAGGCGCTGGGAGGGGTGCCAGGTTCGGGCCTCGACGAGCTGGGTGGCGACCGCAGAGAACCGGAGGACGATGCGCTCCGGGCGGCCCTGCACGGTGACGCCGAACACGTCCCGGAAGTGTGCGGCCGGATCCCACCCCGACGGGTAGTCGAACGGCTCCCCGAGCGTGGCCTCCCGGATGCGATCCACCGCGAGGCAGCGCGGCTCGTCGAGGGTGGGCTCCTGGACCATCAGGTACAGGCTGCGCCGGTACACCACCAGGGTCAGCGGCTCGGCCGACGGGTACGACCGCGGGCCGCTCCCCGCCTCGTAGGCCAGCGCCAAGCGTCGGCTTCGGACCAGGCCATCCACCACCGTGTCCAGGGTGTCCTCGTGCTCCGCATAGTGGCGTTCTGGCTCACCAATGAAGTGGAACATGCGCGGCAGGCGGTCGGCCAGGGCGGGCTGCGCTCCCTTGGGATCGACCGCCTCCCGATCGACCGGGCTCGCCAGCGCCGTGCCGTCGAGGAACCGGACATGATCGCGACCGATGGCCAGCGCCAGCCGGTCGAGCAAGCCGCGGTGCGACTCGAGCAGGCGGGGCGGCAGGACGTACCGGCGGTCCCGGCCCTCGCCCAGGGCGTCGATCAGGCCTTCGGACCACAACAGCTTGAGGTCGTCCGCCACCCGACGCTTGTCGACGTCGTCGGTGCCCAGGCTGCGGAGCGCGTCGGCGGGTGTGGTCGCGCCCCGCGCCACCAGGCGCAGCAGGACCTTGGCGATGCGGAGGCGGGGGGACAGCTCGGACATGGGACCTCGGGGTGCGGTGGCTACAGCGGCTCGACCGACGCAAACCGGAACACAAAGGTGGGATCGACCATCGAGCCACGCTCGGTGAGG
>JAUHWK010000597.1 GCA_030424555.1 bacterium
GTACGACTCGGAGGAGGGGGCGGGACCGATGCCCACGGCCGCGTCCGCCATGCGCACGTGCAGCGCGTCGGCGTCGGCGTCCGAGTACACGGCGACGGCCTCCATCCCCTCTTCGTGGCAGCCGCGAATCACGCGGACAGCGATCTCGCCTCGGTTGGCGACCAGGACTCGACGGATGGTTCGGGTGGTCATGGCCCGCCGCTAACCGCGTTCGCGCAGGGCGGGCACCCATCGCGCGAGCCAGGCCCGATCCTCCTTCGGATTCCAGAACGCGCACCACCCGAGGATCATGATCCACTCGAACCAGAAGATGTTCATCATCCACAGCAGCGCGAGGTGGAACCCGATCGAGACCGCCACGGCAGGCCGGCGGGTCCGCTCGAACCAGACCGCGATCGGCACCAGCATCTCGAACCCCAGCGCGCCCCACGACATCAGCTGGCTCACCAGCAGCGAGGACCGCAAGGCGTCGGGGACCGGCAGGTTGCCGGAGAAGTCGTCCAGCAGGAACACGTACGACATGGCGGTTCCGTCCAGCCAGGTCTCGCCGCGCATCTTCTCCAGCCCCGCCACCAGCAGCACCATCACGGTCTGCAGCCGAACCAGCCGCACGGGCAGGCCCGACGTCTCGGGATCGTCCCCCCGGCCCCGAGCCGCATCCACCGACCACACCGCTCCCAGCGGCATGAAGGCCAGGCACGCGAGGAACACCCGCAACGTGGCGTCCCCGCCATCCGTCAGCGGCGCGTTCCGGGCCTGGATGCTGACCAGCCACACGAACACACACGCCGCCTGAAACCGGGACTTCCACCCCACCATCAACAGCCCGGCCTGCACCGTCGCCAGGCCGATCAACCCGAACGTGACGAGGTCGTGGTCGGGAAGCAGCCAGAACACACTGCCCACCTCGGGGGCGTTGAACGCGTGGGCCATCGACTCCGGGAGGATGCCCGACTCCCCCCACCAGAAGGCGGCATCGGGCAGGCTCAGCAGCAGTCGAAAGAACACGACCGCCCCCAGGCCGATGCGCAGCACGGCGGGCACCCGAGGGTCCACCGGCGCGTGCAGCCGGGCCCACACCGCATCCCACCGCTCGAGCAGAGTCATCGCGCCTCCTGCTCGTGGATCACCTTCATCCCCCGGTAGGTGTCCCGCGGCGGCGGCAGCGTGCCGTACGCACGCCACATCGCGGCCTTGCGGGGCCCTGGTCGCGGGATCGGCCACCGGTGCCGCACGATCTGCACGCCAACGGGCCGCGGACGGGGTCCGTCCCCTGGCGGGCGCAGGTGGCGCATGGCCCACCGCGACAGCGCCCGGTGCAGCACCTTCTGGTTGTCCCGCTGCACCAGCTCGGCCCACTTCACGGCGTGGCCCCGGGCGATCCGCTCGTAGAAGCCCCGCTCGCGCCAGTCCCAGGTGGTCCAGGTGGCGTTGCGCCCGTCGTCGAACATCACGACGACCTCCAGCCAGCTGTTGACCCGATCCGGGTCGGGCGCGAACAGCCGGTAGTTGCCCTGCCAGATGCCCATCGCCCGCAGCGGACGGGACACCACGGCGTCGACCCGATCCAGCCCAGGCAAGATCCAGTTGGGCAGCGCGTCCACGACGCTCGCGCCGATCAGCACGGCGAGCGCCAGGTCGCGGAGTCGTTGTGCGGTCACGGATGCCAGGGTTGCCTCCCCGTGGGCGCCGTCGCCCTATCCGTCACGTCCCGTCATCGCCTCCTGCCGGCGCACGGTCCGTGTCCGTGTCCTGGGTGCCCAGCGCCTCGGCGACCGCCTTGCGCCCCTCCGCCTCGACGCGTGCCCCGAGCTCCTTGGCGACCTCTGCGCCGATGGCAGCCGCTTCACGCCCCGCCCGGGACGCGAGCTTCGCCCCCTGCTTGGACGCCTTGTCGGCGGTGGACAGGGCTGCTGCCTCCCACCGCTCCGCGACCGTGCCCTTGGCCTGGTCCCGCACCATCCACCAGGTGCCCCCCACCAACACGACGGCGAGGAGCACGTACAGGACGACCTTGATCATCCGCTGGAGGACCGCCAGCACGAGGCTGGCGATCACCAGCGACAGGACCGCGACGCCGATCGCGGCCCCGAACGACACTCAGGCCTCGGCCGCGGCAGGCGCGGTGCTCGTGCTGGCGAGGACCTCGCGGGCCTTGGCCAGCGCATCCTTGCCGAGCGTGATGTCCAGCACCTCTTCCATCCGGCTGACGAAGTGGAAGGTGAGGTCCTCCTGGATCTCCTCGGGCACCTCGGTGAGGTCCTTGCGGCACTTCTCGGGCAGGACCACCGTGGTGATGCCCGCCCGGTGTGCCGCCAGCACCTTCTCCTTGATGCCGCCCACCGGGAGCACCGCGCCGCGCAGC
>JAUHWK010000598.1 GCA_030424555.1 bacterium
CGGTGGAGGGGGCCACGACCTCCACGGTCGCGGTGGGGCTGGTCGTCCGTGCGGAGCCGCCCAAGGAGGCGGGGGATCTTCTCGAGGACGCGGAGCTGACCGAGAGCTTGTCGGCCACGGTGTTCCTGGCGGATGCCCGCAGCGCGACCGATCTGGAGAACAGCCCGATCAAGGGGGTCGGGATCACCCTGTCGGGGTGTGGCACGTCCCTGGCACTGGAAGAGGCCGCCACGGGCACGTACCAGCTCACCTCGCCGTCGGCGCTGGACGGGTGTGCGGACACCACCCACGCGGTGGCGGGAAGCGACGGACTCCCCAAGCCGCTCGCGATCGACGTGACGGTGCCGGCGGTGCCGGACCTGCCGGTGCCTGCGGAGTGGACCGCGGGGGAGCCGATGACGATCGACCTGACGGGCACCGGGTACGACGCCGCCATCCTCGCGGTCGTCGACGCGTCGTCGGGGAGCGTGACCTGGACCAACCGCCCCGAGGGCGTGGCCGAGACCTACCGGTTCCTCACGTCGGCCGACGCGCTCGGCGCCGTGGAGATCCCGGGGACGGCCTTCCGCGATCAGAGCGTGCACGCCGTGGTCGTCACAGGCCTCGTCCGCAGCCGCAACGCGGAGGCCGAAGGGGTCAACACGGTGCTGAGCGTGGTCGTGGGCGGGCGCGCCCGGCCGTGGGCGGTCTCCACCCTCGCGTTCGACACCGACCTGTAGGCGCTGCGCGGCGCTCGCTGCGCGGGGATCGCGCCGGTCCCAGGGGTCCGGGACCGGCGGGCGCACGCGGGCTCAGCCGTGGCGCAGGATGCTGACCACGGCCGTCTTGTCGTCCCCGCCCATGTTGGCGCACAGGCCGACCTCGGGCCGGGTGGCGAGCTGGTAGTCGCCGCAGGCCCCCTCCATCTGGCGCACGACCTCTAGGATCTGCTTGACCCCGGTGGCCCCGACGGGGTGTCCGAAGCCGACGAGGCCGCCGCCGGTGTTGACCGGGATCCGGCCGGACAGGTCGGTGGCGCCGTCGCGCAGGAGATCGCGGCCGTGGCCAGGCTCGGCGAACCCGAGGGCCTCGTACATCAGGATCTCGGCGATCGTGAAGCAGTCGTGCACCTCGGCGACCTGGATGTCGGAGGGGGTGAGGCCGGAGGCGGCCCACGCGCGATCGGCGGCGGCGCGGGTGGTCGGCATGGACAGCATGTCGTCGTCGGTGAACAGGTCGCCGGCCGCGACCTCACACGCGAGGACCTCGACGGCGTCGGCGGGGGTGCGGCCGAGGGCGCGCAGGCCCTCCTCGCTCACGACGATCGCGGCGGCGGCCCCATCGCTGACCTGCGAGCAGTCGCTCACCTTGAGCCAGGGCTTGAGGTCCTCGTTGCCGAGGAAGGCCGGGTTGCGGTCGCTCGCGGTGCGGGCGGTGTCGAAGTCCATCGTCACAGCCTGCATGTGGGCGAGGGGGTTGCGGTTGGCGTTGGCGTACGCCTTGACGCTGGCGCGGGCGAGGTCGTCGGCGTCGACGTGCCCGGCCTCCGTCATCGCCTTGATCCGCCGCGCGAACATGGCGGGGAAGGTGAAGTCGTCCAGGCCCCGCTGACGGGCGTAGTGCGAGGCGCGGGCGAGGTAGTCGCCGCCGGTGCGCGCGGAGGCGGTGGTCTGGATCTCCGCGCCCACCACGAGGGCGACGTCGGTGCCGGCACGGATGCTCTCCACCGCGCTGGCGAACGCGAGCCCACCGGACGCGCACGCGCCCTCGACGCGCATCATCGGCTTGTGCTTGAGGTCGGCGTGGCAGCCGGCGACGGCGGCGCCGAGGTGGCCCTGGCTGCTGAACAGCTCCCCGACGAAGTTGCCGATCCAGCCCTTCTGCACCGCGGACGCGGGGACGCCGGTGGCCTCCAGGGCCCCCAGGACGGCGGCCTGGATGGACGCCTCGAGGGTGGGGTTGGTGCGGGTGCCGAAGTCGGGGTGGTTCTTCCAGATGAAGTCGGGGTGACGCTTGCCGATGAACGGCGTGATGTGGCCACCGAGGACGTAGGCGGTGCGGGACATGGGGGCTCCAGGAGCGGGGGTCAGGGAAGGGCGGTGCCGTGCTCGAGCGCGGCGTCGTGTTCGGACAGCGCGTCCAGATAGGGTTGGAGTCCGAGGCCGTCGAGGCCCTCCAGGCGGCGGATCGTCGCCCCGTGCAGGGCCCGCAGGGCGGTCAGGTCGGCGTGGTCGGGCGCCCGGCGGGCACCGCGCAGCTGCTGAACGAGCGCGGCGACGTCCTCCGTGAGGGCCGGTGGGGCGTCTCCCCGCACGAGCGCGCGCTGGATGGCGCGCCATCCCGCCCCGGTGTTGCCGTACCAGACCGCGTCCGGCTCC
>JAUHWK010000599.1 GCA_030424555.1 bacterium
CCCCGGGGGACGGCGTTCGTGGTCACCCTGATCCGTGGGACAAGGACGCGCCGGGAGGCCATGGTCGCGAAGGGCGTGTTCGGTGCCGAGAAGACCGGATGGAACCGGATGGATCGGCGTCTGTTCGGCTGGGGGAGACATCGATCGCGGGGCCTCGCAACGAGGGCGTGCCGTCGGTGCGATAGGAGGCGGCGTCGCGGTCCACCGTGCCCAGGAGTCCCCCATGTCCGAGGCCCACCCCACCCTGCACCGTGTCCTGTGGGGCGTGCAGATCCTGCTCGCGCTCGCGTTCCTCGGCGGCGGATCCCTCAAGCTGACCACGCCCGAGCCGGGCCTGATCGAGGCGGGCATGGCGTGGGTCGAGCGGTTCCCCGTCGGCAGCCGCTACCCGATCGGCCTGTGCGAGGTGCTGGGGGCGATCGGGCTGATCCTCCCGGCAGCGCTGGGCATCCTGCCCCGGCTCACGCCGGTGGCCGCGGGGCTGTTGGCCGTGATGATGGCCGTCGCCATGGTGGACCACGTGGTCGCCGGGGAGCTCGTCGCGATGCTGCCCTCGGTCGTGCTCGGATCGCTCAGCGCATTCGTGGCGTGGGGGCGCTGGGCGGCGGTGCCCGTGCCAGCGAGAGACTGAGCCGCGGGACCGGGGCTGGGGCGGCGACGGGCGCTCAGGCGGGCATCGGGAGGCCGTCGCTGTAGGGCAGGGACCTGGCCTCGGAGGGGGGGACGTTGAAGTACCGCTTGAACTCCCGGCTGAACTGGGACGGACTGGCGTACCCGACCGCGTGGGCCGCTTCGTCGACCCGCTTGCCGTCGAACACGATCAGGCCCTTGGCCTTGAGCAGGCGCACCTTCTTCAGGTACTGCAGCGGGGTCTCGCCCGTGACCTCCTTGAACGCGCGGTGGAACGAGGACACGGCCATCCCGCTGGTTCGCGCGAGGTCCTCGACGGACAGCGCCTCGGAGCAGTCGGCGTGGATGCGCTCGAGCGCTTGGGCGACCTGGGCGTAGGGGGTCTGGTGCTGGGTGAGGGCGTACAGGACCCGTCCGTGCTCGGAGCGGAGGACCCGGTACACGATCTCCTCGACCGCAGCCGGACCGACGACCGCCCGGTCGATCGGGTCCGCGAGGCAGCGTAGCAGGCGCTCGGTGGCGTCCAAGAGGTCCCCCTGCATCCGCAGGGGCTCAACCCCGTGGAGCCGCGACGGGCGCTCCAGGGGATCCAGGCCGAGCCGTCCGGCGAAGCGCGCGACCAAGCTGTGCAGCGACCCCAGATCGAGGGTCAGGCGGATGCCGAGCAAGGGCTCCTCGGGCGTGCCGTGGGAGGCACACTCGAACGGGACCGGGACCCCAAGGACCAGGCAGGTGTCCGCATCGTAGGTGTAGGTTCGGCCGCCGAGGAACCCGACCTTGCGGCCCTGTCCGAGGATGACGATGCCCGGCGCGTACAGCAGGGGCGATCGGGGCGTGGGCGTGTCGATCCAGAAGAACACCACCCCGGGCACACCGGTCTCGGCAACCCCCGAGACCTCGCGAGAGGGGACGGTGGCGCGTACCGATCGGAGCAACGGGGCGAGCGTGGACACGTCGGTCTCCAGGGCGGTGTCAGCAGGACGACCCGAGCCGGGGTGGGGTCACTCGGTGGCGAGGTACTGTGCGTCGTCGACGAGTGCCTCCCACGCGACCACCTGGCCGTCGACCGCGCCTTGCAAGGCGGTGTGGGTCATCGCCTGGTCGGCGGTGGTACCGTGCCAGTGTCGGACGCCGGGTGGGGTCCAGACCACGTCCCCGGGACGAAGGGTCTTCCGTGCCTCGCCCTCCACCTGGAACCATCCTTCTCCCTCGGTGACCACGAGCGTCTGGCCCGCGGGATGGCGGTGCCACGCGGTGCGGGCACCCGGGGCAAACGCCACGGTGGCGGCGCCGAAGGTACGGGCGCCGTGGGGGCTGAACAGCATCGACACGGTGGCCGTGCCGGTGAAGCGCTCCGGGCTGCCCTGGAACGTCTCGCGGGCCGCGGCGGGCGTGATGGAGGGGGCGTCGGCCACGGCCTCGGTGGATGGTGCGGACGGTGCGGCGTGGGCGCAGGCGACCAGCCCCGCCGCGCACACGGTGACGGGAAGCGTGGCTCGGTGGCGGTCGAAGGGCGTCGACATGGGGCCTCCTGGGGTGGTGGGGCTCAGCTTCGTGGGGTCGCGAACACGGGGAAGACGCTGGCGTCGCCGTAGTCCTCGAGGGGCGGCAGGGCGCGCAGGGTGTCCATGTCGGCTTCGGACAGGACGAAGTCGACCGCGAGGTTGGCCCGCTGGTGGTCCGGGTTCGCGGACTTCGGAAGCGGGAGCAGGCCCAGCTGGAGGG
>JAUHWK010000076.1 GCA_030424555.1 bacterium
GGACCCCTTTGGACGCGAAGCCAGTGATACATTCCGCGGCAGCATGCAGGGTCAGGTGAAAGTACCTGATAAAGGAGGCCTGGAAAAAGCCCGGGAAATTCGTGATGAATTACGCCGACGCGCGGGAGAGCGCGCCCGTCCACCTGAGGAATTGGACTATATCGACCGGCTGCTGAAACGCTTCTGAGACGGCTCCCCGGCCCGCTCCGGCGCGCCCGCTTCATCAGCCGCATCCTGGACGACCTCGTCCGGATCCCTGGAACCCGACGGCGTATCGGCCTCGATCCTTTCGTGGGATTCCTGCCCGGCGTGGGCGACTGGCTTCCCCTGGTGGTCTCTCTCGACCTCCTGTTCTCCGCGGCGAGACTCGGAGCGGGCGGATGGGTCCTTGCGCGCATGCTGGGCAACATCGCGCTGGACGCCCTGGTCGGGACGGTTCCCCTGGCGGGCGACCTCTTCGACCTGGGCTGGAAGGCGAATCGCCGGAACCTGGCCTTGCTGGAAGAGCTTCTGGACCACCCGGTGGATGCCCGCCGCCGGAGCCGCCTGGTCGTCGGCGCCGTGCTCGGTGGCGCCGTGGGCGTGGTGGCGGCCGGCGTGTGGCTGGGTTGGCAGGTGCTGCGATGGCTGCTGGGCATGGTCTGAGCGGTGCCGGCGAAACAGCCAGGGCGTGTCGCTCGTATACATAAGAGTTCGATGGGTATAACTTCGATGGTATCCAGGCAGGCACTTCCATCCTCGATCCGCGGACGCGGTTCATGGCCGACACCTCCATGGAGCTCCTGAAAGGGACGCTCGACATCCTCATCCTGAAGACGCTGAGCCAGGGATCCATGCACGGGTACGGCATCTCCCGGTTCCTCCGGGAGACCACCGACGACGCGTTCGACTGGCTCCGCGAGCGGGACCTCACCTGGCAGGAGCTGATGGGGTCCTTGATCGACTGGACCGACGAGGACGACGACCGGGCCGACCGGGGTGGGCGGGAGTCGGTCGTCTACCAGCGCCTCGAGGACCCGTACCTGCCCAAGAACGCGCCGTTCGAGAGCGTCGAGGAGATCCGTCTGGTGGACGGGTGGCACCGCGACGACGTGTGGCGGCGGTTCGGCACCCGCCTGACCGTGTACGGCGACGGGAAGATCAACGTGAACTCGGCCGATCGTGCCACGATCACCGGGCTGGTTCGTCAGTTCACGAGTCCCCCGATCGGCGATGCCCAGATCGAGCTCCTGTGGGAGTCGATCCAGTACCTGCGCACGGGCGCGGTGGCCGATGGGGCCCAGATGCTGAGCGATCCCAAGCAGTTCGTGTCGTTGGTGCAGTCGGTCGCGGGCAACGCGGAGGTCGACCCGGCGATGCAGTCCGCCATCGACACCAAGAGCCACGTGTTCCGCGTCAAGAGTGTCGGCAAGGTCGGCGACGCCACCACCGAGATCGAGGCCGTGTTCGACTTCCGCCAGAAGACCCGCGCCGGCAAGGTCGCGTACTGGAGGGTCCGATGACCCCGCACATTCCCTTCCTGTCTGGAGGCCATCCATGGCCCGCCTGATCGCCATCGATCCCGGCGCCTGGGAGATCCAGGTCACCGCCCTGTCCAGCAGTGGCGACGATGCCGAGGTGGAGGGCACCTGGCGCCAGCGCGTCCCCCACGAGCCCGGGGAGCGGCCGTCCGTCGCGGATCGGCTCGCGGCACTCGACCTGCTGCTGCACCACCACCCCGACCTCGCGTCCACGGCCCACCTCGCGGTGGTGGGCTGGCCGATGGACCGCACGACCCTGCGCACGCTCGACCTGCCGTTCGACAACGACGACCAGATCGCCCAGACCTTGCCGTTCGCGCTGGAGGCGGAGGTCCCGTTCGACCTGGACGCGATGCACCTGTCGTGGCGCAAGCTCGGGTCGGGCGAGGTGCAGGCCACCCTGGTGCCGCGCGACGAGCTCCGGCAGCTGCTGGAGGGCCTCGCCAGCCGGGGCCTGGACCCCAAGATCGCGATCACCGCGGCGGATGCGCTGTCGGCCCAGGCCACCGCGCAGGGGGAGGTGGTGGCGATCGTCGACGTGGGCGACAGCCACGCCACCGTGGTGGTGGCCCGCGATCGGCGCACCCTGTCGGCCCGTGCGCTCGGGACCGGGGTGCGGGACGCCGCGGCGGCGGTCGCCAATGCCCTGTCGTGTACACCCCGCGAGGCCCGGATCCTGCTCGGCGACGACCCGTCGGCGGATCCCGAGCTGCCCACGCGGCCTGACGCGCCGCCCGCCTTCGTCGTCGATGAGGACCTGGAGGAGGCGGGCGAGGATCCCGCGTTCTCGTTCGACGGGCCGGGCGAGGACGACGACGAGACGGTGGAGGCCACGGTCGTCGACGTGCCGACGCTGACGGGGCGGCAGGATCCCGTGGACGCGCCGCCGCCGCCGCCGATGCGCAGCGTCGAGGATCGAATCCGATTTCCGGTCGACGACGAGCCGACCGATCCCAGCTTGGATCTGGAAGGGTTCGCGCGGGGCGGGATGCCCAACGCCGCACGGCACGCGGTCGATCCGGTGCTGGACACGCTGGTCCGCGAGATCCGCGCCAGCCTCGTCGCCGCCGAGGACGCACTGGGGGTCGGGGTCGACGCGGTGGTGCTCTCCGGCGGCGGCAGCCACTTGGAAGGCCTGCGGGATCGCCTGGTCGACACGCTCGACCTGCCGGTGCGGGGGCCGACCGATCCCTCGGGCGACCCTGCGGCGGACGAGGCGGTCGTGCGCGGGCTCGCGTGGCGCCTGCACGACGGCGGCACGGACGTCACCGACCTGCGCTCCGGCGACCTCGCGTTCCGGGGTGGCTTGGATCTCCCGCGGGCGATCCTTGGCTACGGCGGGATCGGGCTCGGCCTGTTCGTCCTGACGATGCTGCTGGGCTTTGGGTACCAGTACGCCACGCTCAGCGGCCGGGTGGCCGACTACGATGCCCGCACCCTCGCGGTGATCGGGGAGGCGATCGACGTCCCCGATGGGATGGACGCCCGC
Organism: bacterium; assembly: GCA_030424555.1. GTDB lineage: Bacteria > Myxococcota_A > UBA796 > UBA796 > JAUHWK01. The sequence goes on from JAUHWK010000076.1 coordinate 3,010, forward strand.
GTCGCCCTCGATCTGCTGGGGGAGGTCGTGTACGACAACGGCGAGCAGGTGGCCTTCCTCGGAGACGCCACCGACGCCCCGCCCACGGTCGACCTGCTGTACCGGCTCACCAAGGCGTTTCCGCCCCACCCCGAGGTCACGGTCACGGTCGACAGCCTGGACGTGACCCCGGAGCAGATCCGGATCGAGGGGTCGACCGAGGGCTACGCCCAGGTCGATCGCATCGGCGCGTCCCTGGAGGCGAGCGGACGGTTCGGGGCGGTGCAGGCCGAGGGCGGAAACCGCAGCCGCGACGGACGCCTCGGCTTCTCCGTGGTGGCGAGCCGGGATCCGGACGCCGTGGCACCCACCGATGAAGACGGGGAGGGCTGAGATGGACCGCATCCGACAGGCGATGGCCTGGGCCAACGAGCAGCTCGAGGCGATGTCGCCCCGCGACCGCCTCCTGTTCACCGCGCTGGTGAGCGGGCTGGGGGTGGCGCTGGCCGCCGCGATCGTGTTTGGCGCCTACAACCTGGTTCAAGACGCGAACAGCCGGCTGTCGGTGGCGCGGGATCGCTTCGTGGACGCCCAGGATCTCGCGGACGAGCAAGCGGTCCTGGCGGCCAAGCTGGCGGCGGCCGAGGCGCGAATGGATCAGTTCGATCCCTCGCAAGCGGCCACGTATGTGGAGCGGTGGGCCCAGGAGGCGGGCGTTGCGGACAACCTCAAGGAGGTCCGGGAGACGGCGACCGCGGCCGTGGGGGCGTTCCGCGAGCGGGACTACCGGGTGGAGCTCGACGACGCCCTGCTGCCCAACGTGGTGAAGTTCCTGTACGCGCTCGAGTCCGCGCCGTTCCCCGTCCGGGTCCGGAATGCGACCTTCAAGGCGCGGAGTGACCGAAAGTCCGAGCAGCGTCTCATGGACGTGGAGCTCGAGGTCGTGACCTACAGCCGCGACGAAGGGGAGGGCTGATGCGCGCGCTACGCTGGCTGGGGATCCTGGCGGCAGGCCTGGTGTCGTTCGTCCTCGTGTTCTGGCTCACCTGGCCATCGGACGCCGTGTCCAACCGGATCCGGCACGAGGTCAGGGAGGCGAGCCGGGGCGATCTCGACCTGACGCTGACCTCGACCGCCCCTCAGTGGATCGGGCTCGGCGGGCAGGACGTCATCGCGTACGCCTACGATGCCGCCGGGGTGCGGGAGCCGTTCTTGGCGGTCGATGCCCTGTGGGCCACCGTCTCGCCGTGGTCGTTGTTCGGACGCCCGGAGGTCCAGGCGGGGGCGCGCCTGGGAGAGGGCTCCCTCGACGTGGACGTGACGCTCGACGGGCTGGGCCGGCGGGCACGGCCCGAGGTGGTTCGGGTGGACGGCAACGCCCTGCCCGTGGCCGATCTGCTCGCGCTCGCGCGCGGCGGTGGGTCGCAGATCCCCGTCGTGGCGACGGGGGGCCTGGACCTGGACGCGTCGCTCGTGCTCGGCGCGGCCTGGACGGACCTGGTCGGCGACCTCTCGATCCAGGGCCGGGATCTCGTGGTGGTCAAGGTCGAGATCCCCACCATGGGCGAGCTGACGCTCGACAGCCCGGTGGACGAGCTCGAAATCGCCCTGCGCTTCGAGGACGGCACGGCCGATGTCGTCGAAGGCACGATCCGCACCCTGTTCGCGGACATCGAGATCGACGGCGAGATCACCCTCGCGGATCGCCTGGGTCGGAGCCGGCTCGATCTGGAGGTGGTGGTCACGCTCGGAGACTGGTCGGGCTCGCCGCTCGAGAGCTTCCGGACGCTGCTGGAGAAGCAGATGGACGTCGCCAAGGGCGACGACGATCGGTACCACTACACGCTCAAGGGCATGCTCGGCCGGCTCGACCTCAGCGACCTTCGTCCGGACCGCTCGGCCCGTCGGGTCACGACCGGCCGGGTCGACGGGCCTGCCAGCACCACCTCCGCCAGCGATGCGGCGGCCTCGCGACTGGAGCGCCTGCGCCAGCGTCGCGAGGCGCGCGAGAACACCCCGGTCTCGAAGGAGGCCAAGGAGCTCGCCACCCGGCTCCCGCCCGCGCAGCGCCGCGCCCAGGCAGCCCGTCGGGCGGAGGCGCGTCGCCGGGAGGCGGAGGCGGAGGCCGAAGAGGACGAGGAGCTTGACGAGCTCGGATACGCCGAGGACGACGAGGAGGGCGAAGACGAGGAGGCCCTGGAGGAGCTGGACGAGGACTACTGACCGCTGCGGTCCGCCGGCGGTGCGGGGCGCGTCAGGGCCTCACAGCCGCTCGGTCCCGGTCAGCGCCTTGGCGAGCACGGTGCCCTTGGCGACCGTCTCTTCCCACTCTGCGGCGGGGTCGCTGTCGGCGACGATCCCGCCCCCCACATGCCAGCGGGCGCGGTCCCCTCGGACCACCGCGGTGCGGATCGCGACGTTGAACGATGCGCGCCCGTGGTCGGAGACGTGGCCGACGGCGCCGCAGTACACCCCGCGGGGATGGGGCTCGAGCTGGGCGATGCGCTGGGTGGCCCGCACCTTGGGGGCACCGGTGACGCTGCCCGGCGGAAACAAGGCGGCGAGCGCGTCCCACGCGTCGTGCTCGGGACGGATGCGGGCGTGGACGGTCTGCTCAGCGTGCAGGACGTTGGCGTGGCGGACGACCCGCCTCGGTGCGGCCTGGACCCCGCCAGGGAGGGCGACCCGGCCCAGGTCGTTGCGGCACAGGTCGACGATCATCGTCAGCTCGGCCTGCTCCTTGGCGCTGTGCTCGAGCTCCGCGTGGAGGCGGTGATCCTCTGCGCTGTCCCGTCCCCGGGGGCGGGTGCCCTTGATCGGGACGGTGGTGGCCTCGTCGCCTCGCCAGTCCAACAGGCGCTCCGGGCTGTTCGACAGGATCCGCAGGCCGCCCGGTAGGGACAGCCAGGCGCCGCGGGTGGGGCGGCTGGCAGCGCGGATCCGACGCCACGCTTCCCAGGCCGACCCGACCCCCTCGACGAACACCGGCCGGGACAGGTTGAGCTGGTAGCAGTCGCCTTCGGCGATCCAGGCCAGGGCCCGGTCCAATGCCGCCAGGTACGCATCCCGATCCACCGTGTCCACGCTGCGCGGCGCACGCGGCGCGGAGGGCGGGGGCAAGGGACCGGCCGTCCGGGCCTGATCGAGCAGGGCGTGCGCGTCCCGCTGGCGCCGGGCCGAGCCGGTCGCCGTCCACGTGCCGCTGGGGTGGTGGAACAGCAGCGCCCCTTCGTACCGGCCGAGCCACAGGTCGGGCTCCCACGCGCCGGTTCGCGCGGAGACCGGGGCAACGGCAGGCCCCGCGCCGTAGCCGACGTACCCGACCAGGCCGCTGGTGAACGGGAGGGTGGGGTCGCCGGTGGGGGTTCGGGCGCCGGCGGCGGCCAGGGCGCGGGCCGCGACGGGCCAGTCCTCGGGCCGATCGAGGACGTCGTCGGGAGCCCACACCACCACCGACCAAGGGCCTTCATCCCCACCATCCAGCCACACGGTGCCCGGACGGTCGTGCAGCTGTGCCACCACCTGCTCGGGCGTCACGGCCGGTTCGGGGGGTGTCGAGGGGGAGGGATCGGACGACATCGGGGGTTGCTCCGTGCCGGCCGGTTGTGGTCGGCATCCCGCGCGGATACCCTTGCGTGTCCGCCGCGTCGACGGCGGGGGCCCGCCGTCTGTCCCGTGGGCGCCCTGGAGTCCGCTGCATGCCCGTCCCTGGTTCCGCAGTCGAGCGCCCCGTGCCGTGGGGCCCCGCGTCCCGCATGGGGAGGTCCGTGGCCGTGGCCCTGGCGTTGTCGATGGGAGGGGCTGCATGGGCCGGCGGAGCGCCTTCGGTCGACGGCAGCCAGGACGCGCAGGGCGATCGCGCCCGTCCGGCGGCCTCGACGCCGCGCGCCACCCCCCGCCGGTCGGGCGGGCCAACGTCCTCCGAGGGCATCCAGGCCTGGGTCGACCGCTTCGATGGCGACGTCCCCGAGCCCGAGGTCCAGGAGGCCCTGGCCGAAGACGTGGCGGAGCGTCTGGTCGAGCGAGCCCTCGCCGACCACCTCGACGGGCTGGACATCCCCACCGACTACTACGACGATCCCGCCCGGGTCCTCACCGGCGATCCCCTCCAGCTCGACGCGATCGACCTGGCCGCGTTCGACCTCCCGATCGAGATCAACGACGAGGTCAAGAAGTGGATGCGGCTGCTGTTGGGGCCGTACCGCAAGTACTTCTCGGGCTGGCTGGCGCGTTCCTCCCGGTACGAAGCCCTGATCCACGCCGAGGCCGACGCCCTGGGGATGCCGCGGGATCTGCTGTACCTGTCGATGATCGAGTCGGGGTTCAACCCCAACGCGTACAGCCATGCCCACGCCGCGGGTCTGTGGCAGTTCATCCCGTCCACCGGGCGGATGTATGGGCTCGAGGTGGACTTCTGGCGCGACGACCGCCGCGATCCCCAGAAGTCCACCCAGGCAGCGCTCGCGTTCCTGGGGCGCCTGCACGACACGTTCGGGGACTGGTACCTGGCGTTTGCCGCGTACAACACGGGTCCGGGTCGCGTCCGTCGTGCGCTGCGCTCCCTGGGAGACGAGGCGGCGGCCGAGGCCACGTACTGGACGCTCACCGAGCAGGAGCTGATCCCTCGGGAGACCCGCGGCTACGTCCCCAAGATCCTCGCCGCGGCCATCATCGCCAAGCACCGCGACCTGTACGGGTTCGACGAGATCGCGTTCGAGCCGGCCTTCACGTTCGACAGCGTCACCATCGACGGGGCGGTGGACGTGGCGGTGCTGGCGTCCTGCGCGGGGATCGACGAGGACGCGTTCCGTCTGTACAACCCGTCGATCCGACGGTTCGCGACACCGGAGGGAACGTACGACATCCGGATCCCGTCCGGCACGGCAGAGGCCTTCGAGACGGCGCTGGCCGCGGTGCCGCCGTCGGAGCGTCGGCGGCTGGTGATGCACCGGGTGGCCTCGGGAGAGACCCTGGGCACGATCGCGGCGTCCTACGGCACCACCGTCTCCGCCCTGGTCGACACCAACCGCATCACGAACCCCAACCGGGTGGCGATCGGCCAGAAGCTGATCATCCCCGTGCATGGGGAGGAGGCCCCGCCCTCGGATGCCGGACGGCCCACGCGGGCGCCGGCTGCGGAGCGTCCTCGCGAGGTCACGGTGCAGCGGGGCGACACCCTCAGCGGGATCGCCGAGCGCCACGGCCTCACGGTCTCGGCGCTCCAGTCGATGAACGCGCTGGACGACGCGCACCGGCTCACCGTGGGCCAGACGCTCCGGCTGGTGGCGCCGGCCGATCCGCCCCGGAGGACGGCGACCACGGCCTCGTCGGGGGGCACGTACACGGTGCGTCCGGGCGATGCGCTGTCGGTGATCGCGGAGCGCCTGGGCGTGACGCAGCGGGCGTTGCTCGCGGCCAACGATCTGGACGACCCCTCCCGGCTGACGGTGGGCCAGGTGCTGACGGTGCCGTCGGCCTCGGGCAGCGTGGGATCGGGTCGGGCGCCCGCGCGCACCTACACGGTTCGCAAGGGCGACGCGCTGTCGCGGATCGCGGCCTCCCATGGGGTGTCGGTCAGCGACCTCGTGCGGTGGAACGGGCTGTCGAGCGCCGCCTCCATCCAGATCGGCCAGGTGCTGTCGGTCTCGGCGGGCGCGTCCACGCCCTCGTCCAAGGCGAGCTCCTCCCAGGCGCCGCCCCGTCCGCCTGCCACGTACACGGTGCGCTCTGGCGACACCCTGTCCGGCATCGCGGCCCGGTTCAGCGTCCCGATGGCGGCCCTGCGGTCGGCGAACGACCTCGCCTCGGCCGATGCCCTGCGGGTGGGCCAGGTGCTCACGCTGCCGTCGGGTACGGCGTCCGAAGGCGGAGGGCTCACCATGTACACGGTGCGACCGGGCGACAGCCTCGGGGCGATCGCGGCCCGGCATGGCACCACGGTGGCCGAGCTGTCGGCGCTCAACGGGCTGCGGGGCACCACGATCCACCCCGGCGACGTGCTGAAGGTCCGCGCCCGGTGATCGATCCGGCGGTGGACGACCGTCCCCTTGGCATCGTGCTGGACCAAGGCGGCGACACCGCCCAGTTCGTCGCGATGCTCGCCGGACGGGTGCGCGCGGTGGACATCGTCGACGGGACCCCGGTGGTGGCGGGCCTGGCAGAGGCCCTGGTGCAAGCCACGGCGGGGTGGGTGCTCACCGTCCCGACCGCTGCGGTGGGGCTGCGGGCCGACGATCTCGACGACCTGATCGCGCGGGCGGGGCGTCGCGGGGTGATCGCGAGCGACGGGGTGCGCGACGTGCCGGGCCTCGGGCTCTGGCCGGCGTCCGCCCGGGTGGAGGTCTCGCTGGCGGCGCGGGAAGGGACGGGCCTCACCCTGGTCACGGCCGGGATGGGGCGGGTGGTGTTGCCCCTGCGGGTGTTCGGCCTCGACCCGGACGTCCCCACGCCGGGACGTTAGGCGCGCGGGCCTGCCCTGGCGGTGGGCGAGGAGGCGATGTGGTCGGACTGTGGCTCGGTGGCTCTGCGATCCTGTTCGCGGCCGTGACGTGGATGGCCTGGGCCGGACGGCTCGGGATCCCCGCGATCGCCTTGATCTTCGGCGCCTTCTTCCTGTTCTGGATGGGTCGCCGGGGCCTGGAGGGCACGGCCCGCGAGCGGGCCGACCTGGTCGCCAAGATCGTGTTCACCGTGGCGGGGATGCTCGCGCTGTTGCGTCACCCCATCGACGTGGAGGGCGTGCCCACGCCGCTGCACGAGGCGATCGCCGTCCATGTGGGGACGGTCGACGGCACCACGTTCGTCACCTGGGCGTTGGTGGCGATGGCGGTCAAGTTCGTCGGCGTGATCGCGAGCGCGTGGGCGTGGCACCTGCTGCTGGTGGGGCAGGGCATCCGGTTCCCGTTCTGGCAGACCACGATGACCTCCTTCCTGATCGGGCGATTCATCGGGACCTTCCTGCCGTCGACCCTGGGCCTCGACGGCTACACCCTGTTCGAGTCCGCGCGGTACTCGGGCCAGCCCGCACGGGCGGTCACGGCCAAGGCGCTCGAGAAGTTCATCGGCGTCACCGGCCTGTTCCTGGGCATGGTGCTGACCATGCCGTTTGGGTACTCGGTGATCGTCGACGTGGTGTCGAGCGACGCGGTGGGGCGCCCGGACGCAGCGCCGCTGCTGGCGTCGGGCATCGTCGCGGTGGCGGGTGGCGTCAGCGCGGTCGTCGTGCTCGGCCTGGTGAAGCCTGGGCTGATCGTGGCGCTGATGCGCGGGATCACGCGCCTCACGGAGTCGGTGAAGGGGCCGTTCGGACAGGTTGGCGCCAAGGGGGTCGGCGCGCTGGAGCGCTTCACGGACGCGGTCGGGGCCTACCACGGCAAGGTCGGCCTGCTGCTCACCGCGCTGGTCGCCAAGTTCGTGACGCACTTCACGACGTTCGTCGTCTACTACTTCACGGGCTTGGCCATCGGCGTCACGGCGATCGAGTTCTGGCCGGTGGTGTTCGGAAGCTCGATCCAGGTCCTCGCGACCGTCCTGTCGCCCACGATCGCCGGCGAGGGCGCGCGCGAAGCCTTCCAGGCCCTGCTCCTTCAGAACCAGTACGGCGGGGTGGCGCAGGCCGTGCTCGCGGGCGCGCTCGGGTTCATCGCGGCCGAGGCCGCCACGCTGTGGGGCGGCGCCTTCCTGTGGGTCCGCACCCCCAGCTGGCGGCCCAGCTTCTGCACGGTCGACGGCGAGCAGGTGGACTACGCCTGGATCACCGGCGACGAGGCCGGGTTCGACGCGGACGCCCTCGCCCGGATTCGTCAGGAGGCCGACGGTTCGTGATGGTTGGGAGAGGGTGCGGTGTCCCGTGGATGACAACCACTTCTGGATGAGGATGGAGCAATCAACCGAAAACGATTGATATCCCATTGATCACCCGTATTCGGTTGCTCATGGTGTGGGGCGAGCTACGAGACCCTGTGGGGCAGGGCGTGCCGGGGAGGATCGAGCGTGGGTCGCCCAAGCGAACAGCAGACACCATGCACCGCGGTCATCGGCGACATGGTCCGGTCCCGGCGTATGGCGCCGCGCGCGCGCTCTAGGACCCAGGATGCACTTCGGCGGGTGTTGGATGACATCAACGACGTGGCTTCCCATCGGCTTGTTTCCCGCTTCGTGATCACGCTGGGCGACGAGTTCCAGGGGCTCTTGGGTGATGCGTCGTGTCTGCCCGAGGTGCAGTGGCGGATCCACACCGCGGTGGCGGTGCCGATCCGCTGGGGGGTCGGGTATGGCACCCTGGCGACCCGGCGCCTGCCCGAGGCGTTGGGCATGGATGGGCCGGTGTGGCACCACGCCCGCGACGCCATCGACGACGCGACGCGTCGACGGCACCACACGGCGTGCTTCCGAGGTTTCGGGGATCATGACGCCGTTCTCACGGGCGTTGCTCACATTCTTCAGCACCATCGGGAGGGATTGTCTTCCGTGCAAACCGAGACGCTGGACATGCTCCGAGATGGATTGAAGCAGGTGGAGGTCGCGAAGCGTCGAGGTGTTGAGGTCCAAGCGGTCAGCAAGGCAGCCCAGCGTGCCGGAGTTGATGCGTACTTGGACGGGGAGCGCGCTCTCATCCGATTGCTGTCGTCCTACGATCACGCCGTCGACTGGACCAAGGTGCCGTCGTGAGACCGACGCCCCTACTGGAATGCGGGCTCTTGGTCGTGGGTTGGCTTCTGCTCCTGATGGCGACCGTGAGTCCTGTCGCGCGCGGGCAGCGGGCGGACGTTCGGGTCGCGGTGTTCCTGCCCGTCCTGATGCTCGGGTTCGCGTTCTGGACGATCGGTTTGCAAGACCTCGCACGGGTCGTGGCCACCGTCGCAGCGATGCTTGGTGG
>JAUHWK010000600.1 GCA_030424555.1 bacterium
GCCAACGTGTACACCGTGGGTCACCTTGACCGCGTGGGTTCAACGCGCCGATTCGGCCACCCCCTCCCCGTCGTTCCCGTGCCACCCCACGGCGCCTCCGACACCCGACGGCTTCGCCACGACTGGGTCGACACGACGCCGCGCGCAGACGCTCGGACCGGATCCCCGGTGCCCTGCCGGATACGCCCAGGCATCCCCCCTCTCCCCGCAGCCCGAGCACCCCATGACCCGTCAGCACTCGCTCCTGTGGAGCCTGGTCACCCTCGCCCTGTTCTCCGTGTTCGCACGCGAGATCGCCACGCTGGGCGTGACGGGCCTGTGGTTCGAGTCGATCGGCCACCTCGACGTGTTCTGGACGATGTTCGCGGTGCGCGCCGGCGCGTTCGTGGCCGGTGCGGGCGCGATGGCCGGGCTGCTGCTGCTGACCCTGCGCGAGGTGTCCCGATCCGCGTCGGACTCCCCCATCGTGCTGGTCGACGGCCGCGTGGACCTGTCGCCGTGGGCACGCGCCCCCCAGCTCGCGCGCGCGGTCGTGCAAGCGGTGATCGTCGTCGCGTCGCTGATGATGGGGATCGCAGCCCAGGCTGCCTGGATGACCTGGATCGCCTGGTGGCACGCCACCCCGTTCGACCAGATCGATCCGGTCCTTGGCTACGACGCCGGGCTGTACGTGTTCACGCTGCCCGCCGTCGAGACGCTCCGCGGGTTGGTGATGCTGGCGCTGATCGTCACGACCCTGTTCACGGGCGCGCTGTACGCCGTGCGCGGCGTGGTCCGCGTGCGCCTGCCCACCGAGCTCGACCCCGAGGTCCGCCCGTCCATCCGCATGCCCGCGGACGCCCGGCGCCACCTTGGCTTGCTCGTGGCGCTGTGCGGGATCGTGTTGGCGATGGGCCCGTTCCTGTCCCGCTTCGACGCGATGTCCAGCACGAGCGGCCTGTTTGAGGGCCCCGGCTACACGCTGGTCACCGTCGTGCTCCCCTTGCTGAGCATGGCCAGCATCGCGACCTTGATCGCGTCGTTCCTCGCGTGGCGGGCGTTCGACACGCAGCGGGCCGGCCTCGCAGGGTTCGGCATGTTCTTCCTGTTCGGCGTGGGGGTGCTGCAGGCCCTCGTCCCAGACACCATCCAGCGCTTTGTCGTCAGCCCCAACGAGCTGGAGCTGGAGCGCCCGTACATCGACGCCCACATCCGGGCGACGCGCACCGCCTGGCGGCTGGACGGGGTGGAGGAGGAGCGCCTCGGAGCCGACTCGCTGCTGGAGCTGGGCGACATCGACAACAACCGCACCACGATCGAGGGCATCCGCCTGTGGGACGAGGGCCCGCTGCGCGACACCTTCCAGCAGGTCCAGGAGATCCGCACCTACTACGAGTTCCACCACGTCGATCACGATCGGTACCTGGTGGACGGGCACCTCCGTCAGGTGATGCTCAGCGCCCGCGAGCTGGACCCCGCCAGCCTGCCCGAGCAGGCGCGTACCTGGGTCAACCAGACGCTGGTCTACACCCACGGCTCCGGCCTGACCGTCGGTCCCGTCAACGAGGTCACCGAGGACGGGCTGCCGGTGCTGTGGGTCAAGGACATCCCGCCCGCCACCGACCACGACGTGTTCGAGGTCTCCCAGCCCGCGATCTACTTTGGCGAGGAGATGCGCAAGCCGGTCATCGTCAACACCAGCCAGGCGGAGTTCGACTACCCGACCGCGGAGGGCAACGAGACCACCCGGTACGTCGGCGCCGCCGGGGTCCCCGTGGGCGGCCTCGCGCGCCGCGCGCTCCTCGCGATGGTCCTCAATGAGTTCGACATCCTGCTCAACGGCGACATCCAGGACGGCTCTCGCCTGTTGTGGATCCGCAACGTGCGGGAGCGGGTGCAGACCCTCGCCCCGTTCCTGTGGGTCGACGAGGACGCGTACCTGGCCGTGCTGGACGGCCGGCTCGTGTGGTTCCTCGATGGGTTCACCCACAGCGATCGCTACCCGTACAGCGCCCACCGTCGGCTGCCGTCCTCCAGCCGCGGGGCCCCGTCCGCAAACTGGGTGCGCAACCGGGTGAAGATCACGGTCGACGCGTACGATGGCACCGTCACGATGTACCGGATGCCCGGCGACGATCCGGTCCTGGACGCGTGGACCGCCGCGTTCCCCAACCTGATCCTGCCTGCAGCCGAGATGCCCGAGGCCGTGCGCGCCCACATCCGCGTGCCCGACTCCCTGTTCGAGGTCCAGGCCCACCTGTTCGCGACCTACCACATGACCAACCCGGAGACGTTCTACAACCGCGAGGACGAGTGGGAGGTGCCGTCGCTGGTCGAGGGCTCGGGCATGCCGCGCACGACCAACCGGC
>JAUHWK010000601.1 GCA_030424555.1 bacterium
GTGGATGAACCACCCAACAAGGCCCACGCCCCTCCCAGGAGCGCGTCCCGATATTCTCGCACGGCACGCCGTGTTGTCAAGCCGAAACGGCCGGATCGGGTCAGGGACGTGTCGAGCCTGTGCCCCACCCCACAGGCTCTCCGAGGGATCCAACGCGTTCGATCAGGGGGTGCCTGCGTAGGAGTCGTAGAACAGCAGTCGCTTCCACTCCAGGCCGTAGTTCCCGATCGTGCTGTAGTCGATCAGGTCGTACGCGTAGGGCTCCATCCGACCGTTCACCCGCTCCATCATGATCCCGTAGGTCGGGCTGTAGAACAGGTCGCCGACGACGAAGCGCGACGACACGCCCCCGGCCGCGGCGAACTCGTCGGGGCAGCTCGACGTGCCGAAACCCGCGAGGGACATCTGATCGCTGCGCCCGCTCGCCTCCACGGTGAACCCGAACTGGCAGGTCGGACAGATGTCGGCGGAGAGGACGTTCTTGATAGCAACGACCGTCCAGTTGTAGAAGCAGCGGCCCCGGTCGGGATCGTCGGGCGCAGCGAGATGGGTCGGGCCGAACGGCTGCTGAGGCCGGAGGCGCTTGAGGGCGATGCGGTCCATCGCTCCCTCCAGCGAGGCGTTCGGGACGAAGTCCACGAAGCCCTGGACCTCGGCAAAGTAGAACGGCGCCGTGTCCGCGGTCTCCACCTCGTCGACGTCGCTGTCGGGCGGCGGCGGCCCGTCCGGGTCGGTCCCACAGTCGTTGGGGGCCCCGGGCGTGCCGCGGTGTCCGATGCTGTCGAAGTACAGGTCGGACTGGCACCAGTTGACCTCGACGTCGTTGTCGGTCGGCGTCTCGAACCCAGGACGCAGCTGGAGGGCGCGGCCGGCGGCCGGGGTGTTCCAGCCCCCCATGTCGACCTTGTCGATCGTCGTGCCGCTGCGCAGCAGCCGGACCACATCGGTGGGGCTGATGTCCCACGCGCCGTCGCTGAACGACAACGACACATCGGGCGGCTCGGGGAAGTCGATGCACTCCGAGGCATCGTAGGCCACCACCACCTCGTCACCCGGCCACACGAGCGTGGAGGTGCGGATGAAGCGCTTGCCGGCCAGGGAGTCGAACTCCAGGCCCTCGAGCTGGATCGTGTCCGCAGAGGTGTTGTGGATGCCGAAGTAGGTCGCGCCGGTCGGGCAGCTCGCCGGCGTGGGCAGGAGCTCGGAGATCACGAGCTCCCCGACCGTGACGTTGGCCAGGCGGCGGATCGCAGGCAGGGTGGCACACGAGACGGACGCGCGACGGGGAGAGCCGAAGTCCTCCGCAGCGCCGACGAACGTCTCGTCCGACCAGCACCACGCGGACTGGGCGTCGTTGGACACGACGTCCTCCGCGTCGGCGCGCAGCTGCATGGACCGCCCGGGGTACGCGCCGCCCCACGTCGTGAAGTCGACCACGTCCAGGGTGGCGTGGCTGTTCTCGATGCGGACGGAGTCCCCACGGTTGGCGAAGGTGACGCCGGGGAACAAGAAGTCCGGGGTCTGGCCGACGTAGCAGCTGAACGGGCGGTTCGTGCCGGGGTTCTGCGCCTGGGTCAGCACCTTGCGGCCGATGACACGGTCGCCAGACGCCACGAGCGTCTCCGTGTCGATCGTGGTCTGCCCGGTGGAGGTCCGGATCACCAACCCGCGCAGGTCCACAGTGGTCGGGAACCGGTTGAGGATCTCGATGTACTCGCCGAACAGGTCCCCGCACTCCTGGGGATCGATCATCAGCTCGGTGATGACCAGATCCCCGGCCTCGACCTCTTCGAGGTCGGCGACGTAGTCGGGCGGGTACGGGATGTCGTCTGTGTCCCCGAGGCATGCGGCGTTCGGGACGCCTGGCGAGCCCTTGTCCGCCGACGCGCCCGGGATCCGCTCGAACGCGAGGCACCACTTGGCCTCGTCGTTGTTCTGGTAGGTGCCCGGGTAGACCAAGGCGTCCGGGGCGTCCGCGGTGCCACCGATCGGGGCCGGGCCGAGGACGTCGGGATCCAGCGTGAGCGCGCGCCCGCCCTCGACGTTGAACGAGGAGAAGTCGACCAGGTCGATCACGGTGGTGGCGTTGGCCAGGAAGATGCGTCCGGGCGGGTTGCCCAGCGGCACGCCGGTGTAGGTCGCGTCGGCGGTGTAGCTGTAGCAGTTCACCGTGCCCGAGCGGCGGAGCACCATGTACTGCCCCGGGTGGATCAGCAGGCGGCCCGGCTCCCGGTCGAACTCGTACCGGCTGACTCCGCTCCCGACGATCAGGCCGTCCAGATCAAACCCACGATCGGTGTTGTTGTACACCTCGATGTACTCGCCGCGGGCGAGTACAT
>JAUHWK010000602.1 GCA_030424555.1 bacterium
ACTCCATGTCGAAGTCGCCCAGCGCACGGAGCCCCCGCAGGATCACATCGGCTCCACACGCCCGCACGCAGTCGACCAGCAGGCCGTCGAACGCGATCACCTCCACGTGGTCCAGATCGGCGACGACGTCCTTCACGAGGGCGATGCGCTCGTCCAGGCCGAGCAGGTAGCGCTTGGCGGTGTTGTGCCCGAGGGCCACGTACAGTGGATCGAACAGGACGGCGCCCCGTCGGATGATGTCGACGTGGCCGTTGGTGACCGGGTCGAACGAACCCGCGTACACGGCACTCAGCGGCATCAGACCTCCCAGGCCACCGCTAACCGCCCCCCGGGACCCGCGGGTGCGTGGCGCCCCTCGGCGCGCACACGGTCGCACGCCCAGCACACCGTGGCGACGACGGGATGTGCCCTACTCGGTCGGCGCGGCGTGCAGCTCGACGGCGGGGCGCCACCGGAACGGTGGATCTCCCTCGGCGCCTGTGCCCGCCGTCGGCTGCGACCCGGACCGCTCGGAGCCAGAGAGGTCGGGCGTGCCCATCATCCACGCGCGCAGGGCAGTGGCCACCTGGGGGTGGGCATCGACCGTGCGGGCCGCAGCGTCGACCGTGCCCATCATCAGCAGGAGCGCCAGGGTCGCCACCAGCAGCCGCGGGTCAGGGAGGCCCACGATCTCGTGCGGCAAGGGGTCGGCCTCGACGAGGTGAACCCGAAGCTCACACCGCTCCAGCGACAACGCGAGGTTGCGCCCGGGGACCAAGCGGTGGCCGCCGAGGGTCCAGCCGCGGCGATCGCGCTGGAGCTCCAAGCAGGCCCCCGGGAACGACACGACCGCCCGCGCACCATCCCCCAACACGAGCCCGTGACGGAGGGGCACCACCCGGTGCTCAACCACCCGTCCTGCCATTCCGAGCTCGATCACCAGGTGCGTCAGTCCGCGCCTCCCAGCGGGTTGTCCTCACCGTAGTACGCCTTGAGGATAGCGTGGAAACGGGGGTCCTGCCGAAGTTTGTCGAAGGCGGGATCCACCCGGATGTCCTGTCGGAACTCGATGTGGTGCAGGGTGTCCAGCCGCGCCATCCCCTCGAGGGCCAGGCGCAAGAACCGCAGCGCCTCGTCTTCGTCGCCCCGCGAGGCGTGGATCTTCGCCCGGTGGAGGTCCGAGTAGGGATCCTCCGGCAGCGCGACCTCGAGGCGCTCCATGATCGCCAGGGCCTCCTCGTGACGCCCTTGATGGGCCAGGTTCACCGCGAGGTTGTTCAGGGCCGTCGTGTCGTCCGGGTCGAGCGACAGCGCCACCCGGTACAGCCCCTCCTCCTCATCGTACCGGCCTTGCCGCTTGTAGATGAGGGCCTTGTTGTTGTACGCCGCCGCGTCCTCAGGCGAGATCGACAACAGCTTGTCGTAGGTCTCGGACGCTCCGGCGAGATCCTCGGAGAGGTACTGGTAGTAGGCGAGCAAGCTGAGGGCGTGAGGGTTGTCCGGGTCGATGCGCAGACGCTCCTTGGCGTACTGCTTCATGAACTCCTGCTCCATCCGCTCGCGCTCGGACGGGCCGATGTCGATCCAGTCCCGTACGCCCCAGCCCTTGGTGTCCTCGGCCCGCTCCTCGCCGCCGTCCTGGGCCACCTCATCCGCTTCGTCGAGCCGGGGAGACGGGTCCGCTGCACCGTCTTGGGCCGCCTCGTCCGCGGGCGCCAGCGGGGTGCCTTCCGGGACCTCGGGCGTTGGTGGACGCTCGGCCTTGGCACGCTCCTCCCGCCGAGCACGCGCCTCCCTCCCCTCGGTGCGGACCGGTCGATCCGCGACCACGTCAGAACCCCCGAGCGCGCGCTCGGTCCCGATGTCGCCGGCGGGCATGTAGGCGTGGGGAAGCTCGGTCTGGACGCCGAAGTCCGGCGCCTCCTGCACGACCACGCCACGCTCGGAGCCGTCGACGTCCTCCCGCAGCAGGCGCCCCAGGTACTCGGCGTTCCAACCGCTCGCGTCCTGCGGGATGGGGCAGTCGATCCCGAACCACGGACACAGGTTGCGGACGACGACGTCCACCTGCATCACGATGAGGGACGCAGCACACACGACGATGAACCAGGACAGCGACGCCGACCAGGCAACGGGGGCCGTCCTGCGCAGGGGGCGCTCGGCGACCAGGCGCATCGCGACGGCGACCGGTCCCACGTGAAACCGGAGCTCCTCTCCGGGCTCGAGCTGATGGGGCTGCCCTCGACCATCCCGGAGGGCGACCCGGCCTTCGCGGGTCCAGCGAGCCTGCACGATCCAGGGCGCGCCACGCGGCACAGGCACGCACAGCGCGCCATCGGGACCGGCC
>JAUHWK010000603.1 GCA_030424555.1 bacterium
GTGCTCGTCCCGCGCCACCCGCACCCGCGGCCGATCAAACACCGCGCACAACGCGTGCACGGGCAGCGCCCGATCGCCGGGCACCAACCGCGCCCCGACCCGGCGCAGGCGCCCGCCCTCCACCAGCTCCGCGATCACCGCGCGCACCTCGTCCTCGGTGGGACGGGGGTGCTGCTCGAACACCTGCTTGCGCATCAGGTTGTCTTGCTCGACCGCGACGGCGAGGGGATCGATCTGCGCCTGGTTCCAGACCAGGAAAGCGACGGCGGCGACCACGGCGGTGCCGAGGGCCCAGACCACCCACGACACCCCACCGTGATCGTCCTCGTCGTCGGACGCGCTGAAGGTGCGCTGGATGCCGGCCGCGAAGTCCGCGGGGCCCGGGTAGCGATCCTCGGGGGCGACGGAGAGCGCGAGCTCGGTGACGGTGTCGACCTCGCGGGGCAGGTCCGGACGCCGGGACTTGGGGAGCTGGTAGGTGCCGGTGGGGGCCTCGCCGCACAGCAGCTCGTAGAAGATGGCGCCGGCGCTGTAGACATCGGACCGCGGGGTGGCGGCGGCCTCGATGCCCTTGAGCTCGGGGGCGATGTACTGGCCGACGCTGCGGGTGTACTCGTCTTCGGCGAGGGCGCCGGCGGGGACGAGATCCCACAAGGGACCGCCGAGGAACTTGGTGTCGACCACCACGTTGCCCCCCTTGGGGCCCACGTTGCGGATGGACACGAACAGGTACTCGGGACGGATCGCCCGCACGAACGCGCCGATGCTGTGCATCTGGCCGGCGACGTCGAGCACCTGGATGGTGACCTGGGCCGCCTCCCGGAGGGTGAACGGCTCGCCGGACTGCTGACGGGCGTCCATCAGCTCGCGGAGGGTCTGGGCCTCCGGCTTGTCGAACGCGACGAACAGGACGCCTTGGTCCTCGCCGACCTCCAGCGGGGCGACGACGCGCTTGGCACCCAGACCGCGCAGGGCCTTGAACCGGTCGACGACCCGGTCCTTGGCGCTGGGGCCCGCATGCTCGGGATCCAACAACAGCAGCAGCGCGGCCTTGCCGTCCGCTTGGCGGGTGGCGTTGTACAACGCACCCAACGGACTGCGGTCCACCAGCGCGGCGACCTCGTACTTACCGCCGACCACGGTGCCGGGGGATGCTTCCAGGGACTCGAGGCTCAACGCGAGATGCTCCACGCTCGGGGGCTCATGCCCGCCACGTTGTACAACAGGTCGCGGTCTCGCGGAACCCCAATCCCAGGTGCCCCAGCCCGCTGTCCACGCTTAGAACGTTCCGGGATCCGGCGCCACCCTCCAGATGCCTTAAGGAACGGCCTTAAGAATTGGGGGAGCAGCGCGCTTCGCGGCGGGCCTTGACCCTTGGTGGGGGGCAGCGTACGCGGGGCCCCCGGTGCCCCCCCGCACCGGCTGCGGAGGTGGACGTGAGCGCGCATCGGATCGCCGTCGACACGATCAAGGGCTTGGCGATGGACGCGGTGGAGGCTGCGAACAGCGGCCACCCTGGCATGCCGATGGGGGCCGCCGACATGGCGGTCGTCCTGTGGTCCCGGTTCCTCAAGCACGACCCCGCCGATGCGGGATGGGCCGATCGCGACCGGTTCATCCTGTCGGCCGGTCACGGCAGCATGCTGCTGTACAGCCTCCTGCACCTGTCTGGCTACGCCGTGTCGCTCGACGACCTCAAGGCGTTCCGCCAGTGGGGCAGCAACACCCCGGGCCACCCCGAGTACGGCCACACCGAGGGCGTCGAGACCACCACCGGCCCGCTGGGGCAGGGGTTCGCCACCGGGATCGGCATGGCGATCGCGGAGCGGTGGCTGCGCGAGACCCACGGGGCCGACCTGTGTGACCACCGCGTGTACGGCATCGTCAGCGACGGCGACCTGATGGAGGGCATCTCCTACGAGGCCGCGAGCCTCGCGGGGCACCTGCGGCTCGGCCGGATCGTCTACCTGTACGACGACAACGAAATCAGCATCGACGGCAGCACCGACCTGGCGTTCACGGAGGATCGCCTGGCGCGGTTCGACGCGCTGGGCTGGCACACCGCGGCGGTCGACGGCCACGATCCCGACGCCATCGCGGCGGCGATCGAGGCGGCCAACGCCGATCCGCGTCCGTCGCTGATCGCGTGCCGCACCGTGATCGGGCAGGGATCCACCAAGGAAGGGACCTCGGCCACCCACGGCGCGCCGCTGGGCGGAGAGGACGTGGCGGCGGTCAAGGCCAAGCTCGGCCTCGACCCCGAGGCCACCTTCGTCGTGCCGCAGGCGGCGTGCGATGCGTTGCGCGCCCATGGTGGTGCAGAGG
>JAUHWK010000604.1 GCA_030424555.1 bacterium
CACCGGGGCTACGCCCGGCTCGCGTTGCGCCACCAGGTCCCGATCGTGCCCCAGGTCAACCATGGAGGTCACCGGGGCTTGCTCGTGCTGCGCGACAACCAGGACCTCGCCCGCTGGTCCGGCGCCAAGCGCCTCCTCCGAACGGACACCTTCCCCCTGTTCGTCGGACTGCCGTGGGGCCTGGCCCTCGGGCCGTGGTTCCACCTGCCCCCGCCGGTCCCCTGCCACACCCGCTTCCTGGCACCGATCGACACGACAGCCTTCGGGGACGCGGCGGCCGCCCACGATCCCGAGGCGGTCGAGGCCCTGCACACCGCGGTGATCACGGCGATGCAAGGCGCGATGGACCGCCTGGTGGCGGAGGCCCGCCCGGTGACGAGCGTGGTGCGGGGCTGGCTCGGTCGGCGATGACGGCGGGGAGGGTCCGTGCCCTCCCGCTCACGCCGCCCAGGTCCCTACAGGATCTCGTCGACGATCCCGTACGCGAGCGCCTCTTCGGCATCCATCCAGTAGTCGCGGTCGCAGTCCTCCGCGAGCTTGTCGTACGGGTGGCCGGTGTTGTCGGCGAGGAGCTGAAGCAGCAGGCGCTTCATCTTGAGCAGGCGACGGGTGCTGATCTCGATGTCGGTGGCCCGGCCCTCGGCCCCGCCGAGCGGCTGGTGGAGCAGGACCTCGCCATGCTTGAGGATGCGCCGTTGGCCCTTCTCGCACCCGCTGAGGAGCACCGCGCCCATGCT
The DNA here is from genome assembly GCA_030424555.1 of bacterium. Classification (GTDB taxonomy): domain Bacteria; phylum Myxococcota_A; class UBA796; order UBA796; genus JAUHWK01. Next base: position 738 of record JAUHWK010000604.1, read on the forward strand.
CGCCGCCATGCCCGCGACCACGCAGTGGACGGGGCACGAGATGCGCTGGATGGTGTCGTACAGGGCCATCCCATCGACGATGCTGCCGCCGGGGCTGTTCAAGTACAAGGTGATGGGGGCTTCGCCATCCTGCGACTCCAGCCACAGCATCTGCTTGATCGCCGCGTTGGCGGTGGCGGAGTTGACCTGGGTCCCGAAGTACACGACGCGCTGCTGCAGCAGCATGCTGTCGATGTCGACCGCCAGGGCGTCCTTGCTGTCGGGGAGGAGGACCTTGGTGTTCAGCTGCATCACGTCTCCTGTCCGCGCAGCCCGCGCGTGGTCTCGTCCGCGTAACCCGCACCCCGTACCGGTCACGGTGGTGTGACCGGTTATGGGCGGCGGCCGGTCGCCGTCCCGTTCCGGGCGTGACGATCCCCCGTTGGAGACCCCATGCGCACCCCGCGTCCCCTCCCCCTGGCCGCCTCCCTCACCGCGCGGATCACCGCCTTGGGTCTCGCCGTGCTGATCGGCGCCTGCAACGGCGGCGACGGCAAGGGCGGCTCCGACGACGACACCGAGGGCAAGGGCGCCCGTGCGGGCATGTACGAGGTCACGTTCTGGTCGGACACCGTCGACTGTGCGGGGGGTGCCACCGACTTCGCGCCCATCGGCATCCTCGTCGAGCTCGACGACGGCGTCTGGGTCCAGACCCCCTGCAACACGCTCGAGGAAGACTCCTGCGACGTCGTCCGCGACCAGTGGAACACCCTCGCCGCCGAGGACGGGGGCGGTGGGTTCGCCGCGGTGGAGGATGCGTCCTTCAACCAGTCCGCGAGCAACTGCCAGCTGTTCTACGCCACCACCGAGCTGTCGCTCAACGCCGACGGCACCGCCCGGTTCGACCGTGAGGTCGTCACCGCCGCCTTCCAGGCCAACGGCAGCGGCGCCGAGGGATGCGCCGAGTTGCTCCCCGAGTGGGATCGCTCCGGCACCGCCAACGACTGCGTGTCGTGGGAGGGCACCCGCGTCTCTCCGTGAGCGTGGAGCCCGTCATGTCGCCCGCCCGCCTCCTCCTCCCCGCGGCCCTGCTGGTCGTCCACGCGGCGTGTCAGCAGGCCTTCGAGGTCGACCGACACGACCTCGTCGGGGACCGCATCGCGGCCGTGCTCGTCGAGCGCTCAGCCGACGCCTTGCATCCGCGCGCCCTGCTGATCTCCGGCGGCCACGGCTGGTCGGACACCCGCCCGTTGATCCGGTGGTTCGTCCTCGATCCCGACCGAGCGGTCGGCGCGCTGATGGCGCTCGACGTCCTGTCCACACCCGACGCCGAGGGCGCCACGCCCACCCTGCCACGGGCCGAGGGCGACACGGCGCTCGGCCTGATGGTCACCTTCCCTTCGGGCGAGACCCTGCGTGCGGTCCGCACAGTCCCGGCTGAGGAGCCAGCCCCGGTCTCCGTCCCGACCGGTATGTCGGTCGCGTCCCTGCCATGGGACCTCGATCCCGAGCAGACCACCCCCGAGGTGCTGTCCCTTGACGCCCGCCGCAACACCGAGGCGGATCCCGCCGGGTCACCCGAGCCCGGATCCTGGTCCCGCCTCACCC
>JAUHWK010000605.1 GCA_030424555.1 bacterium
GATCGTCGCCCCCACCCCCAGCGCCTTGTCGACGATGCCCGAGGCGGCGAGTGCGGCGATGGCGTCCTCGTACATGCGCTGGACGTCCTCGGGGGCCTTGTCGGCGAACGCGGCCTTGCGTGCCTCAAGCTGCGCCTGGAGGGTGCCCCCGGGGACCGCGGCCGGGCTGGGCTCGGCGGGGGCGGGCATCGTGGACTCGGTCCCCCAGCAGGCGGTGAGGACGAGGGGGACGGAGAGCAGAAGGGGCAGACGGGTCGCGGGCACTCCACGAGGCGTCGCGCGCACCCCGGGGCGGGCAAGGTTCTCGCGCGTGTGGCGCAACGCGGTGGTTCGTGACGTCGGGTGACCGGGCGCCGAGGCGGGTCCGATGCTGGATTCATGAGGATCCCCGCGAACAGGTCGGATACCCTGGACGGGCCATGACGAAGCGAGGTCGGGATGCGCGCGATGGGTTGGGTGTGGTGTCTGGGGCTGGCCGCGTGCATGACCGGTCGGGGGACGAACGGGGAGGATCGGGACGACACCTCGGTCCTCGACCCCGACGACGAGAACGCGCTCGCCTCGGTGGTCGTGGATGCTGGCGTGCCCCAGGAGGTGTTCGAAGGGGACACGGTGAGCTTGGTGGGCACGGTCGCCAACGCCGGGAGCCAGTCGTCGGTGCGCTGGTCTCAGGACGCCGGGCCGACGGTGACCCTCGATCTTCCGGGCGCGACCACCACCACCTTCGTCGCGCCGGCGGTCGCAGAGGACACCCTGTTCGTGTTCACGCTCGAGGGGCTCGATCGGGACGCGGTCGTCGCCAAGGACGACACGAGCGTGCTGGTGCGGTCGAAGAACCTGCCGCCGGTCGTCGATGCGGGCGTGGACCAGGAGGTCGACGAGGAGACCCCGGTGGTGCTCGCGGGCACGGCCTCGGATGCCGACGGCACGATCGCCACCATCGACTGGATCCAGCTGTCGGGCCCGGTCGTCACCCTGAGCGGGCCCGATCCCCTCGCGCCCCGGTTCGACGCGCCCGTGGTCGCGGCAGACGCCACCCTGGTGTTCTCCCTGGAGGTCACCGATGAAGACGGCGCCACCGCGTCGGACGAGGTGGTGATCGACGTCACGCCGGTGAACGTTCGGCCCGTGGTCGATGCGGGGGCAGACCAGACGGTCAATGGCCAGAGCGCGGTGCGGCTGGACGGGTCGGCCACCGACAGCGACGGCCTGGTGCGGTCCACCCTGTGGGTCCAGACCCTTGGGCCCGTCGTCACCCTCGACGACGCCACCTCCTTGGCGCCGGGCTTCACCGCCCCGAACGCAGGGATCGACGTCACGCTCGGGTTCCGGCTGGAGGCGATCGACGACGAGGGGGCGCTCGCGGTCGACACGATGACCGTCACCGTCCTCACCACCAACCAAGCCCCCACCGTGGACGCCGGGCAGGATCTGCAGGTCCTGGAGGACGACGTCGTCACCGTGTCGGGGGTGGTGTCCGACGATGGCACGGTCGCTTCGCACCGGTGGGTGCAGATCACCGGTCCATCGGTGGTGCTGGACGATCCGTACGCCCTGGAGACCACGTTCACCGCACCGGGTTCGCTGCGTCCCACCACGGTGGGCTTGCGCCTGGAGGCCACCGACGATCTTGGCGTCACCGGATCCGACACCGTCTACATCACGGTCACGCCGCTCAACACGCTGCCGGAGGTGGATGCCGGTCCGGACCAGGCGGTGGACGAAGAGGTCCTGGTCACGCTCGACGGCGACGCCTCCGACGTGGACGGCACCATCGCGTCGGTGGTGTGGGAGCAGACGCGGGGCCCCACGGTCACGCTGAGCGATCCGACCGTGCTCGCCCCCACCTTCACGTCGCCCGCCGTGATCGACGTCACGTCGTTGGTGTTTGTCCTGCGTGTGACCGACGATCAGGGCGCGCAGAACTCCGACGCGATGAGCGTGCGGGTCGCGCCGCTCAACCTGCGGCCCTCGGCCAACGCCGGGGCGAACCAGAACGTCACGGAGGGCTCGGAGGTCACGCTGTACGGCGTGGCGACCGATGCCGACGGCGTGGTCGCGCGGGTCGGGTGGACCGAGGTCACGGCGGTGGGGGTCACCCTGTCCGACAGCACCGTGCTCCAGCCCACGTTCACCGCGCCCTTCGTCACCTTCCCGCAGCGCATCACGTTCGAGTTTGAGGTGGAGGACGACGAGGGCGGCATCGCCACCGATCGGGTCGACGTGGTGGTCGAGCCCGACGTGATCGTGAACAACCCGCCCAGCGTGTACGCCGGCCCCAACCGCACGGTGGGCTCCGGATCGGGCGTGGGACTG
>JAUHWK010000077.1 GCA_030424555.1 bacterium
TCCACCGCTGGGCCTGGGGCGACAGCGAAGCCGCCCCGGCGAACCGAACGGTCGTCGTCGGTGTGACCACCACGCCCTGGTCCGTGCGGTCGCGAGGCATCAGCGTGACGTGCAGCACGTCGCCCTCCGCGGGACGCAGCAACAGATGGATCCCCCGCCCCACGCGGTGCGTCACCCCGGCCGGGGCATCGGGCAGGCGCAGCATCAGCACCGTGAGCCGACGCACCCACCGCTGTGCTTGACCCCGTAGGCTCGCCCGGCGGGCCGACACCTCCTGCACGGCTCCTCCCGGCGCGGGTCCAATCCTACCCTGTCGGTCGCTCACCCGTCGCCTGGCGCCGTCGTTCCCCGCCACCGACGGGGAACCCGCCGACGCACCGGGCGGGTGAGGTCGAACGCATGGGACAGCTGAAGGGTCGCGCCCGCGGTCCAGCTCGCCCCGACCACCGCGTTGTCGACCGCGCGGCCTTGCGCGACGTAGCCCTGGACGAACACGCCCACCTGAAACCACCGGACCGGCTGCCCCAGCAGGCGCAGCTCCCCCAGCAACCGCACCCGCAGGTCGGACGCATCGTCGGCCGGCGTGTCGGCCCACACGCGCAGGTCCCAGGAGGTGTCGAAGCGCAGGGTGCTCGCGGGGGGCAAGGTCAGGGAGGTCTCGAGGTCCAGGCGCCCGCCGAACTCGGGCGGCTTGCCCCGAACGCGGGCCAGATCCTGGTTGAGGAAGGCGCCGAGCCGCAGCGACTTGATCCACTTCCAGCCCGACGACAGCCCGAGGGTGACGAACAGATCGGACTGCCGTGGCAGCACCTCGCCCTCCGCTTCGCGGGGCGTGAACTCGCTGTCCCACAGCACCTCGCCGAACGGCTGGAGGCGGAACGACCCCTGCCGCGGAAACCGGGCGAGGGGCAACGAAGAGGCCGTCGACAGCTGGATGTCGTCCAGGCTCTCGGTGGGCTCGCCGTCGTCGACCGTGATCGCGCGGTATGCGAGCTTGGTTCGAAGCTCCCAGGTCGCCCCCACGCTGTCGTAGCGGAGGGCGGCGTCGACGTCCGTGCCCACGGTGAGGTTGCTGGGTCCGTTGGCCTGGGCATCCGGCACGCTCGCCAGCTCCTCCCGCCCGGTGCCGTCGAACCGGGAGACGTCCAGCGCGAGCTTGCTGACGTCCAGCGACCAGCGAGGGGTCCGGGTCGAGGGGGTCCGGGCCATCAGCGACCCCACCCCTTGCTCGGACGCCGCCTCCCGCTCCAGGACCGTCAACACCGCCGCATGCAGCGACAGCGGGGCCTCCGATCCCGGCGCGGAGAGCGTGACCCAGCCCGGGTGATCCTTGCGCAGAGGACGGACCCTCGCGGCCTCCAGCAGCTCGCCGACGCGGGTGGACACGCGGGTGCGATCGGTCGTCGCCACCCGGTAGGTGCGGGAGGCATCGATGCTGCGCCCGGCGACCGTGCTGCCCGAGGCCCCGCAGCGGGTCGCGACCTCCGACTCGCTGCGATCCAGCAGCTCCTTGAGCTTGGCCCCGTCCACCGCGTGGACCTCCACCACGTCCAGCACCCCGAGCCGCTGGGACGCCAGGAACCCGGTGAGGGGTCCGGGCACGCCCGGCCCTGGCGGGAGTGCGGCGAGCAGCCCCACCTCCGAGCCCGCGATCTCTCGAAGCGCCTCACACGCCAGGTGGCCGAAGCGCGCGTCCGACATTCGGCCCAGGGGATCCGCGGGATCGGACGGCACCATCACGGCGTCGCGCCCCGGGTAGGCCACCGCCCGCACCCGGGTGACCCGCCGGGTGACCTCCGGGTCGGGCGGCATGTCCGGACGCACCGGCAGGGGGACGGTCCGCACGCCCACGAGCCCGTCCTCCCCGATGCGCAGGCGGGCCACCGCCACGCCATCCAAGGGCAGGGTGAGCGGGGCCGCCTGCTCGAACGAGGGGATCCGACGCACGTCGACCGCCTGGTGGGCCACCCGTGGGCTCGCGACCCCGGTGTCGCCGACCACCAGGTCGAGCCCGTGCACCCGCGCCCGGACCCGATCCAGCGCCTCCCCCCCCATCCGCGTGAGCAACACGATCACGTCGGGCGGATCGGGCTCCCGCAGCAACCCATCGATCGCGGCTTGGACGGCCTCCGAGGGGTCCGCGAGCGCGAACCCTTCCGCTTTCAGCGCCGGCGCGTCCCGCACCACCCGCGGGTCGACCGCTCCCAGGAACGCGAGATCGACCTCGCCCCCCGCTGCATGGACCGTCCGTCGCAGCACCCGGGGGAACCGCGGCTCGCCCTCGCCCCGCACCTCGTTCGTCACGACGTAGGGCAGGCCTCGGCTTCGGGCCTCGGACACCAGGCGCCCCACGCCCGGCGCGAGGTCCTGGGCTCCGGGGACCAGCGCGGTGGGTCCCAGGCGCGACAGCATCTCCAGGCCGGTGCCGCGGTGAATGCTGAGCGAGCCAGGGCGGGCGGTGCTGACCCCATCCAGGAAGTCCCCGGCGTCGACGAACAAGGCATCTGGCTCCGCCTGCAGCACATCGGACAACAGCCGAAACCGGCGGGTGGCCTCCTGGCGGGGACGTCCGAACACCGGGATCGTGCGGGGTCCGTCGGGCCCTCTCGCCTGCAGCGCGTACCCGAGGCGGACGTCCCAGGCGTCCAGGTCCCACTCTGGCGGCAGGGCCCCGGCCGGGGCCAGCCACCACGCCACGGCGCCGCCCGCCGAACAGCGCCGCAGCACCCGCTCGTGGCGCACCGCGCCCGCCAGGTCGACCTCCAGATCGCGCAGCCCATCGCCCGCCAGCACCACGGCCTCATGGGGGGTGACCCACAGCGACACGGGCGCGCCGTCCCCACACGTCGGACCCCCGTCCCACGCAAACGAGAACGTCGACGCGACCGCGCCGTCCTCCGCCCACACCCGGTGGTCCCCCTGCGCCAGCACGGCGTGCAGCGGCTGAACCCCCAGCACCTCCACCCCGTGCTCCGCCACCGCATCGCGCAGGCGCTCCCCCACCTCGAACGTGTAGCGCCCCAACCCGACGCCCCCGGTCGCCCCGGTGAACACCAGGTCCACCACCCGCTCGCCGCGCGCGCCCCACGGGCTCGGAGCAGGCGGTAGGGACGGACCGTCGATCGCCGGGTCCAAGGCCTGGGCCTGGGCCGCGTCCGGCCCGATCGCCCACGCCGCCAAGCACACCCACCACCTTGCCAACCGACCCCGCACCGGGCCTCCGTCCACTCGTCCCCGCGTGTAGCCCGCGCCCGTGCGCGCCACCGGTCCCGGTCGACCACCGAGCATGGTAGAACGGCAGCCTCGGAGGTTTCATGCGCGTGTCCGCGTCCCGCATCCTCGCCCGCTTCTCGATCGGCTTCGCCCTCACGGCCGCCGCCTGCGGGCCGCCCGTCACGATCCCGTGGGAGGACTCCGGCGTCTCGGACACCGCGGTCGACTCCGACGACACCGGTGGAAGCATCGACACCGACACCACCCAGGAGACGGACGACACCGGGGAGACGGGCGACACCGGCGACACCGCCGAGACCGACGACTCCGGGACCACGATCGAGACCGACACCGACACCGACCCGGTCGACGACTCCGACACGGACACCGACACCACGCTCGGGTTCGCCGACGACATCTCCCCGCTGCTGTCCGCGTGTACGCCGTGCCACGTCAACAGCACGAGCGGCACGCTCAACTTCGCGAACGGGGCGTCGGACCTGGTCAACGTGACGGCCACCAACGCCAACCCCAACGTCGTGTACGTCAAGCCGGGCGACTACCTGAACAGCCTGCTGTGGCGAAAGATCGCCGGCTCGCAGTCGGTGCTCGGCAACGGTGGTGAACGGATGCCCAAGAACGGTCCGCCGTACTTGCCGCAGGCCTCGCAGGACGCGGTGCGCGACTGGATCAACCAGGGCGCGAACCCCTGATCCCGTGATCGCCGGGCGGTCCGCCGCCCACTGATCACGGTGGACCACCGCGGATCCCAGGCATTCGCCAGCCCTCAGACCGACGGATCGACCCGATCCGGGTGGCGCGGTGCGTCCGTCCTCCGCTCGGTGCGTGTCCCCGACCCGCGCCGCCGTGCCACGCCCCCCATGGTCCGACGGCGTCGTCCAGGGGGCCTTCCGCGCCGTGTCCACGGTCTCGGGGATCGGGCGCTTAAGTCCAACTATGTCGCTTAAGCCGCCACGCGACCGGTATCCCCCCAGCCACAGGAGGATGCCATGCACGCACCATTCCCGACGGTCCGAACCCTCTCCCTCGCCGCTGCCCTCACCACCCTCGCCGCCTGCGGGGACACCGACGGCTACGGAGACACCGACACCCCGGATGACTCGGGCTCGACCGACACCGAAGACACCGCGGACACCGGCTCCGACGACACCGGCTCCGACGACACTGGCTCCGACGACACCAGCTCGGTCGACACCGACGTCGTCAGCTACGCGGCCGACATCGAGCCCCTGCTGAACGGGTGCGCGGCCTGCCACGTGACGGGCTCGAGCGGTGGGTTCAACTTCTCGGGCGGCCTGAGCGATCTGGTGGACGTCGAGGCCAACAGCGCCGATGACGGCGTCGTGTACGTCGAGCCAGGCGACCACGAGAACAGCCTGCTGTGGGCCAAGATCGACGGCTCGCAGGCCACCCTCGGCAACAACGGGGGGCAGATGCCCGCCAGCGGGCCGCCGTTCCTGTCCGCCGACGCCATCGACACCATCGCCGACTGGATCGACGCGGGCGCGAACCCCTGATCCTCCCCAGGTCCCCCGCACCAGCCCCTGGAGTCCCCATGTCCATCCCGGCCTCTCCCATCCTCCGTCTGATCCTGCTCGCGGGCCTCGTCGCCTGCGACGGGTCGTCGGTCGACGACGACACCGACACCGCCTCCGACGACACCAGCGACTCGGGCGGGGACACCAGCGACTCCGGGGACACCAGCGACTCCGGGGACTCCGGGGACTCCGGGGACACAAGCGACTCCGCGGATACCGACACCGACTCCGGAGACACCGGCGACTCCGCGGACACCGAAACCGACACCGGCGACTCCGCGGACACCGACACCGACACCGGCGACTCCGCAGACTCGGACACCGACGGGGGCGACTCCGCCGACTCCGACACCGACACCGACGCGGGCGACTCCGGCGACTCCGCGGACTCCGACACCGACGAGGGCTTCGTCGACACGGACGACACCGACGGGGGCGACACGGACACCGACGACACCGACGTCCCGCTCGGGTTCGCGGCCGACATTTCGCCCTTGCTCAGCGCGTGCTCGTCGTGTCATGTGAGCGGGTCGTCCGGCTCGTTCAACATGGCCAGCGGAGCATCCGATCTCGTCAACATCCCCGCCAACAACGCCAACGCGGGCGTCGTGTACGTCCTCCCCGGCGATGCCGACAACAGCTTGCTGTGGCGCAAGATCGACGGCACCCAGTCAGCGCTCGGCAACAGCGGGCTCCGCATGCCTCGCGGTGGCACACCCCTGTCGCAGTCCACGATCGACACGATCCGGACCTGGATCGAGCAGGGTGCCGCCCCCTGAGGCGAAGCCACTGCGGACCCTTCCTCGGAGAGTCCGATGAGATTCCGCCCCGGCGTGATCAGCACAGTGCTGGTGTTCGTCTCCGCCACGATCACCATCAACCTGTCCTTGTGGCAGTACGGTCGGCATCAGGACCAGACCGCGCGCCTCGCGGAGGTGGCTGCGGCGATCGACGGCCCCCCGCTCACGGCCTCCAGCCTGTCCGCCGCACCCGACGAGCTCAAGTGGCACAAGGCAATGGTGGCCGGCACGTTCGAGGCCGACAGCCGCCGCTACATCAGCGACCGCTTCCTGTTCGGACGCCCCGGGTACCAGGTGGTGGAGGTGCTCGCGGTGCAGGACGGTCCCCGTCTCCTCGTGGACCGGGGATGGATCCCTGCCGAGGACTGGTCGACCCACGCCGAGGCGATCACCGAGGACGGCCCGGTCGACGTGCGCGGCCTGCTGCTCCCCATCGAGCCCGGGCCTCGGGTCACGGCCCGTCCCGCCGACGACACGCACCCCGCCCGGCTTCCCCAGGAGACGGAGTCCTTCTTGGGGGTCGGCATGCGACGGATCGGCCTGCCGTGGCAGACCCTCGCCGACGAGGCGGGAGACGTCGCCGGGGTGTACCTGGTGGCCGGCGATGAGCGGGTCCGAGGGCGCCCTCCTGCCCCCACCCCCCTGCCGGTCGACGGATACATCGCCCAGCCCAAGGTGATCGGGCACCTGTCCTACGCAGGGCAGTGGGCCCTGATCACGGTCGTGATGATCGCGGTGTGGTTCTGGGCAAGCCTCGCCCGCGGACGCGCGATCGCCGCCTGAGGCGCTCTACGGTGCCGGCGGGAGGGCCTCGGGCCGCACCGGCGCGGTCAGGCTCTCCAGGAAGGCCACCAGGCCCGCGCGCTCCTGGAGCGTGAGCTGCAGCGGCACGAGCGTGAGCTCACGGTGGCCCGCGACAGGCTCCCCCGGCAGGTCGCTGTAGAACGTCAGCACGGCCTGCAGGTCCCGCATCGAGCCATCGTGCATGTAGGGTGCGGTCTCCGCAACGTTGCGCAGGGTCGGCGTCTTGAACGCGGCCTGGAAGTCCTGGAATGTCGGGTCGAGGAAGCGGAGCTCGTCACAGGCCGCCCCCGACGCGTGCGCCCCCCCACACCGCAGCGGACTCTTCAGCACCTTGGCCGCCCCCACGGTCCGCCCCAGATCCATCGCGCCAGGCTGCGGCAGCCCGAGGTTGTGAAACGCGTGGTCGGTGAGCATCGGCCCGTGGTGGCACGCCACGCACTGACCCCGGCCCAGGAACACCGCCAGCCCCTCGACAGCCTCGGCAGACAGGTGCCCCCCACCCTGGGGATCGCCCGCGAGGACCGCATCGACGTACCGATCGAACGGCGCCTCTGCCGGAAGCACCGTGCGCTCGAAGGCTGCGATCGCCTGGAGGATCCGGACGTAGGCCCCCTCTCCGGTGATGCCAAGCGCCTCACAGGCCTGCGGGTACGTCGCCTGGACGTGGGCCACGACGTGCTCAGGCGTGGATCCCATCTCGTCGGGGTGGGTGATCGGACCGTCGGCCTGAGCCCACAGGCTGTCCGCCCGCCCGTCCCAGAACAAGAATGGCGCCGCCTGCACCCCCTCGATCGTCGGGGCATGGCGTGCGGTCCGGCCGACCCCCTCGCTCAGCGGCAGCCCGTCTCCAAAGTGACGCTCGGGCTGGTGACACGTCGCGCACGACACCGTCCCAGACGGCGACAGCCCGGCGTCGTAGAACAGCGCGCGCCCCAGGGCGACTGCACCGGGATCGCCGTCCAGCGGGTTGGTCGGTGACGGCGGAAGCTGGGTGTCGAGCCGAAGCGAGGCCAGCACCGCACGATCCGCCTCCGACCAGGTCCCCGGGGGGCTGGATGGCGTGTGCTCTGCAGGTACAGGCGCGGTGCCACATGCGGACACGAGCCATCCCCACAGGGCGAGGCGCCCTCCCCTCATCGTGCCGCCGGCTGCTCGTACACAACACTCGTGGTGTCGAGCCCACGCGGCCCCTCCACCTCGACCAGGATCGTCCACGATCCAGGCATGTGCAGCTTGAAGCCCTCCGACCGAAACCGTCCCTCCGGGTGGGGACAGGGACCGGTCGCGCCGTCCTCACACACGCCCGGCAGATCGATCGGACGGGTCATCATCCCGTGGCCGTGGTGGGGCATGCGCGCGTCCAGCCGCAGGATCGCGCCCTCGAGGGGGGTGTCGCTCCGGGCATCCATCACGACCGCGTCGATCGCGAACAGGGAGCCCAGAGCCGGCTCTGGCGGGTCGAGCGCGAGGACCACGCTGTACCGGCCCGACTGCGTGCGCAGCGTGGTGGTCGTCCACGCCTCGCCTGGGGGAGGCGCCGCGGGACGGGCGGACGGCCCACCATCGGTCGACCCCGTACACGCCGCCGACGCCCACAAGCCCGCCAGCACCACGCCCAGGACGCCCCACCGCATCCCGTTCATGCGACCTCCTGCTGCGCAGCCAGCGGCGCCACCTGGCCGGGCGACGGCCCTCCGGCTGCGCCGCCCGAGCGGCCCCGCAAGATCTCGCCATGGTAGTGCGTGAAGAAGACGTACCCGATGCTCACCCAGAACACGAGCCCCCCGGGAAGCCACATGATCAGGCCGCCGACCCGCTGGTCGACCAGTGGATCCAAGCCGAACACCCGGGGCTGGCTGACGTAGAAGGTGTACAGCACCCAGTCCGACACCGTGATGATGGCGCCCAGGGCCTTCATCGGGATGGTGCACAGGAACAGGTAGATCATCCGACGGCCCGGCGTGAGCGGCGGAAGCGCCTCCGCGCGCGACACCGCCGGCCACCACAACAGCACGTACGCGAACATGAAGCTGAGGTGCTCCACCACGTGCCAGTTGTGGTCCTCCAGGGCCAGGTCGTACATGCGCGGGATGTGCCAGAGGTACAGCGTGCCTGTCGCCACCAGGAACCCGGATGCCGGGTGCCCCAAGATCTGCCCCAGCCGTCGCAGGGCGGGCCGGTCGGTGACGGGACGCCACATCCAGCCCGGGATCCCCGACAGCGCCAACGGCGGAAACACCAGGGTGATCAGCAGATGCTGCACCATGTGGCCGCTGAACAGGTACACATCGCTGAGCGCGTGCAGCGGCCCCTGCAGCGACGCGAACACGACGAAGATGCCGCCGTGAAACCGCACCCGGTCCCACATGGTCGGGCCATCCTCCGACAGCGCCCAGCGCGTGCGCAGCGGCCCCGCCACCGCCTCGTAGCCGAGGCTGAACAGCAGGCACCCGAGGACGATCGACGGGAACAGGTCCCACTGGATCCACACCCCGGGCGCTGCGTCCGGCAGGTTGGACCAGTCGTACACCCCGCGTACCGGCACCGCCCCGCTGTGGGCCCCGGCGATCGCCGGCAGCCACAGCCCCACACCCATCACCAGGAGGCGACGCCAGGCGCGTGACACGGCGCTCACAAGGGAGTTGGGGCGACCCACACAGACCTCGTCCACAGCGAGAAACCGCGGACTAACGCACCCCACCCTCCCCCGCGTCCAACCTGCCATCCCCTGCGGCACCCTGGGCTCGCGCGGCACGCAGCCTGCCCCGAACGCACGAGACCCCGCGAGGGCTCGATGCCGTCGCGGGGTCCAGCGGCCGTCCCCAGGTGCAAGCCCAGGGACGATTCGATGCGCCGTGCTCAGCGGGCGTCGGCCACCATCTCGGGGGTGACCAGGCCGTGGCTGTTGCCCCAGGCGTTGCGCTCGTACGTGGCGATCGCGGCGATCTCCTCGTCGGACAGCGTGGCGGCGTAGGCCTGCATGACGCCGTTGTACGTGGTGCCGTTGACCGTGATCTCGCCGCTCAGCCCGTTGAGGATGATCTTGGCGTGACCGACCGGATCCGTGAAGCCCGCGTAGTCCGAGCCCGCAAGCGGCGGGAACGCGCCGGGCACGCCCGTACCGGTGGGCTGGTGGCACGCCACGCAGCCGCCCTTGCCGTTGTACAGCGACTCGCCCAGCTCCGACAGCTTCGCGATCTTCTCGTCGTCGGACAGGCCCTCGAGCTCGAGGGTGGGACCGGAGTCCGCCGCACCGCCGCCACGCTTCATGGTCTCCGGCGCGACCTCGGCCCGGATGCGGTCGAAGTCGATGGGCGGGGACGCGCAGTACATCTGGTTGGTGATGTGGCTGCGGAGCATGCTGGAGCACTCGCCGTTGTAGTTGGTCCAGTTGCGCTCCTGGATGGCGAACGGGTCCTCGTTCGGCGACGGCCGGTAGCCGCTGAACAGCATCATCAGGACCAGCACCATCGCGATGGCGCCCGCCAGCGGGATGTAGAACACCTGGCTGAAGAACGGGTGGTCGTCGAACAGGTGCATGAAGAACCCGACGACCAGCACGAATTTCACGATCGACATGACGATCAGGCCCGGCGCCGGGATGTTGTACCACTCGAACAGCGGCCCGATCTCGACAAAGGTGATCACCGTCAGGATGAGGATGATGGCGACGTAGTGCCACACCGGACGGACCTCGTGCCCGCCGTGGTCGTCGTGGCCATGACCATGCTCGGCACTCATGCGACGTACTCCAGCAGGTAGACGAAGGTGAAGATGATGATCCAGACAATGTCGACGAAGTGCCAGTACAGGCCCGCCACCTCGACGGCGTTCCCCTCGTCCCCGCGAATCCAGCCCATCTGGTACCAGACGGCCTGCAGCGTCAGCCACAGGACCCCGATGGCGACGTGCGTGCCGTGGAAGCCGGTCAGCGTGTAGAATGTGGAGCCGAACAGGTTGCCCTGCAGGGTCAGGCCCTCGTGCAGGAAGTGGTTGAACTCGTAGGCCTGGAAGCCGACGAAGGTCAGGCCACACAGCGCGGTGAGCGCCAGGTAGATCACGACCTTGCCGCGCTCCGTGCCCAGGTGGGCCGACCGCACCGCGAGCGCCATCAGGAAGGAGCTCAGCAGGAGGATGAACGTGGAGATCGTGGTGACCTCGACGCTGAACACGTCCAGCGGGTACGGCCCCACCAGGCTCTGGCCTCGGTAGGCCATGTACACGCCGATGAGCGTGCCGAAGAAGAAGCAGTCGGACCCGAGGAAGGTCCAGAACGCCAGCTTCATGTTGTCCAGGCCCATCGAGCGCCAGTGGTGCTCGTCGAACGCGCCGTCTGCGGGGGGGGCGTGTGCGGACATCGGGTCTCCGGTCTCGGCCACGGGGCCGGGGCTAACAGGGTGCCGTCGGGGACAGGGCCCACCGACGGCCGGAGGAGGAAACGAAGGGGATCAGACGGGGGTGGCGTCTTCCTTGACCCAGCCGAGGATGCCGACGAGCATGAGCACGGCCATGACCGCCTGGAACAGGATCTGGGTCATGACGGCCCCGCCGTCGTAGGACCCGCCACCCGAGCCCAGCATGAAGCCGAGGAACAGCAGGGTCTGGAAGAAGGCGACCACCAGCGGCCAGTACGAGGGCGGCGGCATCTCGACGTGCTCGGGCGCATCGACCGCGATCACGGACTGGCTGACGGCCGGCCCACCCTCGTGCTTCTCGTCCCAGAACGGGCGGTCGCTGTGGACCGTGGGGAGCTTCTTGAAGTTGTAGTGGGGGGGCGGCGACGGGATGGCCCACTCGAGCGTGGCGGCGTCCCACGGGTCGTCCCCGACCGCTTCACCCGAGCCCAGCGCCGTCTTGATGGCGTTGATGAAGGTGATCAGGAACCCGATCGCGATGCAGAACGCGCCGAGGGTGGCGACCCAGTTCCAGAAGTCCAGGCCGGCGTCCAGCGGGTACTGCCAGGTCCGGCGCGGCATGCCCATCGCCCCGAGGAAGTGCATCGGGAAGAAGGTGACGTTGACGCCGATGAACAGGAAGATCCAGCTCGCCCAGCCCCAGGTCTGACCACCAGCCCCCACCGGGCGCCGCTCGTGGTTGCCCTCAGACCCACCGGACGCCTCTTGTGGTTGCCGAGCGACGGCATACCCTCGGTGTCGTGGCGAAGAAGAAGACCGGCGGGACCCCCGCGACGGTGGCACTGGACCGCGCAGGCATCCCCTATGTCTTCCGCTCCTACGACCACGATCCC
>JAUHWK010000606.1 GCA_030424555.1 bacterium
GTGGCGCAGGACGTCGACGAGCGAGGCGAGGCCTTGGTTGTCGTAGATCCCGCCGTCGCCGAGGTGGGTACACAGGGCCTGGTCGCCAACGGCCTCCTCGGTGTCCGTGCGTTCGCAATCCAGCGGGGTGGGCGCCTCCGGATCGCCGGCGAGCCGGGCGTAGGGAGACGCGTAGGGGAACGCGGCGCTCACGCGGGCGATGGTCACGACGTCCAGATCCTGGTGGCCGGCCCGCGCGAGGAACTCGACGGGGTGATCGGGGGACAGGCCGGTGCGCGTCGGATCGGCGTCGAGGCCGAGGCGCTGGCTGGCGAACAGGACCGGTCCGCCGCCCTCGGTGGAGGACGCGTTGGCGATGGTCAGCGGCAGGCGCGTGCCGTCCGGGCATCCGGCCGCCCAGTCGCTCAGCCGAACGGACGTCGGCACGCTCCGGGTGTGGATGCGGCCGATTCGGAGTCCCCACGCCGCCTCCAGGGCGCGTCCCCGGTCGCGGTTCGTGTGCCGTCCCAGCCCGGGGATGTCCTGGTAGACCAGCGCCCAGGCGGCTGCGTCGAGCGAGGACAGCGTGGTCTGGTGGTGGGCGCGGAAGAACGGACTGTCGTGGGGATCGGGGTCTTTGTGGCCCATGCACTGGGCGCGTCGGGCCTCGGTCGCGAACACGAGCCCGACCGCACCGCCGGAGGCACCGCTGCCAAGCACCCATCGATCGAGGGCCTGGGGATGGGACTGGTCGATGCCGGCGATCGCGCGGGTGGTCCACCCCGCCGCCTGGATGCCGCCGCCCTCGGCCGCCACCACAAACCACGGGATGTCCTGCGGAGGCTGCCAGTCGGACGGCGTCGTCGTGAGAGGCTCGCCGGGTCCGTAGGTCGGCGCGCCCGGCGTAGCCTTGTCCACCACCCACATGGCCACCCCGACGAGCAGGAACAGCGGCACGCGGCTGGGGTCGACGTAGAACGCCACGCCCCCGCCGACGAGCACCGCCGCCGCCAGGGCGCTGAGGACGATGGTGGCGGCGGGCACCGTGATCGGCAGGCAGCTCCACGGCCCGGCGGTCAGGGCCGGGGTCAGGTTGACGGCCACGACGGACGCGGACGCGAACAGCGCCACCGTGTGCGTCGCGTACAGCTCGCCGTGGAATCGGTAGCCCTCACTGTCGGGCAGCATGGCGGACGCGGCCTGCTGGGCGGCCTGCTGGGCGGCTTGGATGAGCGGTGGCGCGGCGACCGGGGGCCGCGACACCAGCGCCTCTGCCATCGACCGAGACGGGCCCTGGGCGAGGGGGCCCGCGGCGTCCTGGGGGTCGGTGGGGTTGTCGTCGCGCAGCCGGGCGACCCCTGCGATCGCGTGGGCTCCGCACCCCAGCAACAACGCGAGCTCGACCACGAACAGGATCAACCCGCCCCCGATGCCGGCCCCGAGCGCCCACCACTGCCCGGGAGGGACACGCAGCACCTCGGTGCCCTCCAGGACACTCCGGTGGACCGCCACCCCGACCACGGCGGCCGCGGCCAAGGCGGTGAGCAGTGCCTGCAGGTCGTACCAGCGATCGTCGGGGCGTGGGTGGAAGGGCGCGGCGGCGCCGTGGTGGTCGCGCTCGGACCCGAACCGCTCTGCCCCGTGCAGGTGCAGGAGCAGGAACGTGAAGCCCACCGCAAACCCGGTCGCGCCCGAGGCGATCGACAGGGTGAGGAGCCCGAAGCCCGACTCGATCGTGAGCAGGTTGGTGACGAAGCTGAGGCCCAACCACGGCGTCGCCGCGCAGAAGGCCAACACGCCCAGCCCGGTGATCGGGATCCGCCGAAGGATCAGGCCCCGGAGGGCATCGGGCCACCGGTGGGCGGCCCACACCAGCGCCGCACAGACCCCCAGCACCACGAACAACGCGACGACGACCATGGCTACACCCCCCGTGGCAACGGCCCACGTCGGTCGTACCACAGCCGGCGTCAGCGGCGCACGGCCACCGCGACGCCCGCCACGCACAGCGCACACCCTGCGACCGCGGCGCCACCGGGGGTCTCGTCCAGGGCGATCCAGGCCAACAACGCGGCGCCGACCGGCTCGAGGAGCAACACGCTGGTGACGGTGGGAGGGGTCAGCCAGCGCAGAGACCAGTTCAAGCCCCCGTGCCCGAGGAGCTGGGGCACGGCAGCGCACGCGGCGATGAGGGCCCAGGTCTGGGCGGACCACCCGGTGAGCGGCACGTCCTGCGCGGCGATCCACGGCACGAGCGACACGGCGGCGAACAGTCCCGTCCAGCCCATGTAGGCGGCGATGCCGACCTGGGCGCGGGCTCCGCTGC
>JAUHWK010000078.1 GCA_030424555.1 bacterium
CCGCAACGACGTCGGCGCCGAGCAGATCCTGTACATCCACCTCACGCTCGTCATCTACATGGGCACCAGCGGTGAGCTCAAGACCAAGCCGACGCAGCACTCGGTCAAGGAGCTCCTGCGCCACGGCGTGCAGCCCGACATGCTGTTCTGCCGCTGCGATCGTCCCGTCCCCCGGGACGTGAAGAAGAAGATCGCGCAGTTCTGCAACCTGGGCGAGCCGGACGTGATCAGCGTGGAGAACGTCAGCCACATCTACGAGCTCCCTCAGAAGCTGCAGAAGGAGGGCGTGGACGAGCGGGTGTGCGGCCGGCTCGGGATCTGGGCCCCCACGGCGCAGATGGACGCCTGGGCCGACCTCGTCGGCCGGATCCACAACCCGGCGCGCACCGTTCGCATCGCGATCGTGGGCAAGTACGTCCACCTCGCCGACACGTACATGAGCCTCAACGAGGCCCTGCGGCACGGCGGGGTCGCCAACCAGGCAGCGGTCGAGCTCACCTACATCGACAGCGAGGCCCTCGATGTGGATGACCCGTCCGCGTCGCTGGAGGGGGTGAACGCGGTGCTGGTGCCCGGCGGGTTCGGGGTCCGGGGAACCGAGGGCAAGATCGCCGCGATCCGGTGGGCCCGCGAGCACGGGGTGCCGTTCTTCGGCATCTGTCTCGGGATGCAGCTGGCGGTCGTCGAGTACTGCCGCAACGTGCTCGGGCTGACCGGCGCCATGTCCCGCGAGTTCGACCCGGACCCCAAGCACGCCGTGATCGAGCTGATGGACGAGCAGCGGCATGTGGTCGACAAGGGCGGCACGATGCGGCTCGGCGCCTACCCGTGCATCCTCGACGAGGGCACCCTGGCGCGGCGGGTGTACGGCGCCGGCTCGATCAGCGAGCGGCACCGTCACCGGTTCGAGGTCAACCCCGGCTACCACGAGCACCTCACGGACGCGTCCAAGGAGATCGTCGAGATCCCCGACCACCCCTGGTTCCTGGGGTGTCAGTTCCACCCCGAGTTCAAGAGCCGTCCGCTGTCGCCCCACCCGCTGTTCGCGAGCTTCATCAAGGCGGCGGTGGAGGCGCAGCGCGCGTCGGCCGCGCAGGGTGGCGAGTCGGCGACCGCCTGAGGATCGGGTTCGGGACAGGGTCGTTGGACACGGTGTGTCGCGGGGCTTGTGTCCTGCCGTCAGACGTGTTCCGCTGAGGGTGTGACGCACCGTCTTCCGTGCCACGTCAGGTCCGCGCAGCCACTGTGGGCATGCGCTGTCCAGGACGACCGGCACCCGACGGTCCGTCAGGCGGTCTCTCGGCATTCGGCGTGTTGCCGGGTGGCGGGTGGCCGTCGGGTTCCACGCGCCGGATGACCGGGAGGACGAGCATGCGACTCGACATCAGCTTCAGGAACACCCGCCCCCGCGAGGAGGTCAAGCGCCGCGCCGAGGCGCTCTTCTCCAAGCTCGAGCGGTTCCTCGACCCCGCCTCGGACGCGACGCTCACCGTCGCGCGCGAGCACGAGCAGTTCGTGTGCGAGGTGCACGTCAAGGCCCGGGGTCAGGTCCACAAGGTCCTGGAGGAGGACGTCGACCTGCGCACGGCCCTCGATCGGATGTTCCACCGCATCGAGGAGACCCTGCGCCGGGCCAAGGAGAAGAAGGTCGACCGCTGGCACGCGGGCCTCGAGGGCAAGACCGATGGCTTCGTCCCTCCCGATTCGGCCGACGAGTTCGAGGACGGCGACACGGCCACGGCCTGACCGTCTCGTCCCGGGCCCCGACGATCCCCCTGCGGGGCGGATCGTCGGGGCTTCGTGCGTTCAGGGTCGAGGCCGATCCCGTGCACCCGGGTTGCGCGGTTGGACCCCTGGGGTCTGCGGGATATGCGCCTGCCCTTCACGGCAACCGGCCGGTCACGGTCGACGCGAGGTTTCTCAGATGGCCCTTTCCAACTACCTCTTCACGTCCGAGTCCGTCACCGAGGGCCATCCGGACAAGCTGTGCGACCGCGTGAGCGATGCCGTCCTCGACGCCCACCTGGCGCAGGACCCGACCGCCCGCGTCGCCTGCGAGACCGCCGTGAAGACCGGCTTCGTCCTGCTCGCCGGCGAGATCACCAGCCGCGCCAACGTCGACTACCCGGCCATCGTGCGCGAGGCGGTCCGCGACATCGGCTACGACAGCTCCGACAAGGGCTTCGACGCCAACACCTGTGCCATCCTGGTCGCGGTCGAGGAGCAGAGCCCCGACATCGCCCAGGGCGTGAACGAGGGCGAGGGCCTGTACGAGGAGCAGGGCGCGGGCGACCAGGGCATGATGTTCGGGTACGCGTGCGACGAGACCGAGGCGCTCATGCCGGCCTCGATCTACTACGCCCACCGCCTGTCCGAGCGCGTCAGCACGGCCCGTCGCGATGGCACCATCGGCTGGCTGCGTCCGGACGCCAAGACCCAGGTCACGGTGGAGTACCGCGACGGCAAGCCCGCCCGCGTCGACGCGGTGGTCGTGTCCACCCAGCACCACCCCGACGTCAGCCTCGACGAGATCCGCGAGACGATGATCGCCGAGGTGGTCGAGAAGACCATCCCCGCCGAGCTGCTCGATGCGAACACCCGCTACTGGATCAACCCGACCGGCCGCTTCGTCATCGGGGGCCCGATGGGGGACGCCGGTCTCACCGGCCGCAAGATCATCGTCGACACCTACGGTGGGCACGGCAGCCACGGCGGCGGCGCCTTCTCCGGCAAGGATCCCTCCAAGGTCGACCGCTCCGCCGCCTACATGGGCCGCTACGTGGCGAAGAACCTGGTCGCTTCTGGTGCGTGCTCCCGTGCGCTGGTCCAGGTCAGCTACGCCATCGGCGTTGCCGAGCCGGTCAGCGTGATGGTCGACACCTTCGGCACCGGCCAGGTGAGCGAGGAGAAGCTCACCGCCTGCGTGCGCGAGCTGTTCCCGCTCAAGCCGGCCGGTCTGATCCGCCACCTCGACCTGCTGCGCCCGATCTACCGGCCCACCGCGGCCCACGGGCACTTCGGGCGTGACGGCTTCCCCTGGGAGAAGACCGACATGGCCGAGCAGGTCAAGGCCTTCCTGGCCTGAGCCTGGTCCCTGGCGGCCCCACGGGGCCTCCGCCGGTCCACGGCACCCTCATCGACCCCACCGGACGTCACGGGACGCCGCGTGGGGTCGCGGTGTGTCGGGGTGATGCCGGAGGCTCGGTGGGGACGGGACGGACGCCCCGGGGCGCGGTAGGAGGCGCCCCCGGGCAGGATCTCCCCCCTGGCCGCCGGGTGCCAGTCCCCGGCCCGACCTCTCCAGAGGGACGGGCCCACCACGGGACCCGGGCGTCCCGACCCTCCGAACGACCACCGCACGCGAGATTCCCATGAACTCCGTCACCACGATCGTCCACAGCAGCGTCGGGAAGAAGGTCCTGATGGGCGTCACCGGCCTGATCATGGTCGGGTGGCTCACCATCCACATGGCCGGGCACCTGATCATGTTCTCGGGCCAGGACGCGTACAACAACTACGCGCACTTCATCCAGAGCGGGTTCGGCCTGGAGCCTGCGCTGCTCTGGGGCATGCGCCTGTTCATGCTCGCGGCGATCGGTGGACACATCTGGGCGGCGGTGGCGCTGACGCAGCAGAATGCGGCAGCCCGCCCGGTCGCGTACGCGGCGGGACGCCAGAACCGGGTCACGACCTACCCGGCGCGCCTGATGCGCATCGGCGGCATGTTCCTGCTGCTCTACCTGATCTTCCACCTGGCCCACCTCACGGCCGGCGTGCTCTCGGGCTCCGAGTTCGCGATGGGCGGCAAGCCCTGGGTCAAGGAAGACGCCTACGCCAACATGATCCACGGCTTGTCCAACCCCGTGATCGGGGTGGTGTACCTGCTCGCCACCGTGGCGCTGGGCGCGCACCTGCGCCACGGCGTGTGGAGTGCCTTCCACACGCTCGGCTTGTCCGATCCCCGCTGGGACGCGATCAAGTCCGGCCTCGGCAACCTGGTTCCGGTCGCGATCGTCGGCGGCTTCGTCGTGGTGGTCCTCGCCGCGATGGGGGGCGTGTTCGCGCCGCCCGACCCCGCCTGGCACCCGCCCGCGCACTGGCTCCACTGATCCTGCCCTACGGGGTCGTTGGACCCCACCCCCGTCGACCCGCTGACGGGACCCTGGCTCGCCCCTCCCGACAACCTCCACGATGAGGTCTGTGATGAACGCCCCGCGGACTCCGCTCAACCTCGACAGCAAGGCGCCAGACGGCCCGATCGAGACCGCCTGGGATCGCCACCGTCAGGCGATTCGCTTGGTCAACCCGGCCAACAAGCGCAAGTACACCGTGATCGTGGTCGGCACGGGCCTGGCGGGCGCCTCCGCCTCGGCCACGCTCGCGCAGCTCGGGTACAACGTCGAGGCGTTCTGCTTCCAGGACAGCCCGCGTCGCGCCCACTCGATCGCGGCACAGGGCGGGATCAACGCCGCGAAGAACTACCAGAACGACGGCGACAGCGTGTACCGTCTGTTCTACGACACCGTGAAGGGCGGCGACTTCCGCGCCCGCGAGCAGAACGTGTACCGGCTCGCACAGGTCTCGGTGGACATCATCGACCAGTGTGTCGCGCAGGGCGTTCCGTTCGCCCGCGACTACGGCGGGATGCTCGCGAACCGCTCGTTCGGCGGTGCGCTGGTCAGCCGCACCTTCTACGCCCGTGGCCAGACCGGCCAGCAGCTGCTCCTCGGCGCCTACTCGGCGCTGTCTGAGCAGATCGCCAAGGGCAAGGTCAAGATGCACACCCGGACCGAGATGCTCGAGGTCGTCGTGGTCGACGGCAAGGCCAAGGGCATCGTGGTGCGTGACCTGCGCACCGGCGCTGTCCGGAGCCACGCTGCCGACGCGGTCGTCCTCGCCACGGGCGGGTACGGCAACGTGTTCTACTTCGCGACCAACGCCAAGGGCTGCAACGTCACCGCGGCCTGGCGCGCGTACAAGAAGGGTGCTGGCTTCGCCAACCCGTGCTTCACGCAGATCCACCCCACCTGCATCCCGTTCATGGGCGAGCACCAGTCCAAGCTCACCTTGATGAGCGAGTCGCTGCGCAACGACGGCCGGGTGTGGGTCCCCAAGAAGCAGGGCGACACCCGTCCGCCCAGCCAGATCCCGGACGCCGAGCGCGACTACTACCTGGAGCGCATCTACCCGACGTTCGGAAACCTGGTGCCGCGCGACGTCGCGAGCCGGGCCGCCAAGCGCATGGTCGACGAGGGCAAGACCGTCGTCCCTGGCGGCATGGGGGTCTACCTCGACTTCCGCGACGCCATCGCCCGTCTGGGCCGTGACGCAGTGGCCGACCGGTACGGCAACCTGTTCGAGATGTACGAGCGAATCACGGGCGACTCGCCCTTCGAGACGCCGATGAAGATCTACCCGGCGTCGCACTACACGATGGGCGGGCTGTGGGTCGACTACAACCTGATGACCACGGTCCCCGGCCTGTACGCGGTGGGCGAGGCCAACTTCAGCGACCACGGCGCCAACCGCCTCGGGGCCTCCGCCCTGATGCAGGGCCTCGCCGACGGGTACTTCGTGCTGCCCTACACCATCGGCGACTTCCTCGCGGGGGAGAAGGCCGGGTTCGACGACACCTCCCACGCGGCCTTCAAGGACGCCGAGAAGGCCGTCGCCCAGCGCACCGACACCCTGATGTCCCTGTCGGGCACCAAGTCCGCCGACCACTTCCACCGCGAGCTCGGCCACCTGATGTGGGAGCACTGCGGCATGGCGCGCACCAAGGAGGGCCTGGAGGCCGCGCTGCCCAAGGTGGCCGACCTCAAGGAGCGCTTCTGGGCCGAGGTCAACGTCCCCGGAAGCGGCGACACCCTCAACCAGGCACTCGAGCGGGCCGGTCGCGTGGCCGACTTCATCGAGTTCGGCGAGGTCATGGTCCGCGACGCGCTCACCCGTGAGGAGAGCTGCGGTGCCCACTTCCGCGAGGAGTTCCAGACCGCGGACAACGAGGCCCGTCGCGACGACGAGAACTTCCAGCACGGCGCCATCTGGGCGTACGAGGGAGAAGGTGTGGCGCCCAGCCGGCACATCGAGCCCCTCGAGTTCCGCTACGTCAAGCCCAGCCAGAGGAGCTACAAGTGAAGGTCACACTCAAGGTCTGGCGTCAGTCCGGCCCCGATGCCGAGGGCGCCTTCGAGACGTTCACGGACGTGCCGGTCGATCCGGCGATGTCCTTCCTGGAGATGCTGGACACGGTCAACGTGCAGCTGGAGGCGGAGGGCAAGGAGCCCGTCGTGTTCGACCACGACTGCCGTGAGGGCATCTGCGGGGCGTGCGGGGCGGTGGTCAACGGCCTGGCCCACGGCCCCGGCAAGCGCTCCACCCTGTGCCAGCTCCACCTGCGCAGCTTCAACGATGGGGACGAGATCACCGTCGAGCCGTGGCGGGCCAGTGCGTTCCCCGTCGTGCGCGACCTGATGGTCGACCGGTCCTCGTTCGACCGGATCATCCAGGCCGGCGGGTACGTCAGCGTGCGCACCGGCTCTGCGCCGGACGGCAACGCGATGCCCATCGGAAAGCCGGTCGCCGACCGCGCGATGGAAGCGGCCACCTGCATCGGGTGTGGCGCCTGTGTCGCCGCCTGCCCCAACGCCAGCGCCATGCTGTTCACCTCCGCCAAGGTCAGCCACCTCGGGCTCGTCCCGCAGGGTCAGGCCGAGCGCGACAGCCGGGTGCTCGGGATGGTGGACCAGATGGACGCCGAGGGCTTCGGCGGCTGCACGAACCACCGCGAGTGCGAGGCGGCCTGTCCCAAGGGCATCGGCGTCGAGTACATCGCGCAGCTCAACCGCGATCTCGTCCGGGCGAACCTGGGTAGCGCGGCCAAGTGAGGCCTTCGCCGCGGCCCCTGCACCCCAGGGGATCGCGGCGTGGACCACGCGTGCGGACAGGGGACCGGACAGACCGCCCGGAAACCCCACCGTCACGCGATCGTCGCCGGTCGTCGCGGGGTCTGTGGAGCGCTTGACCGGCGCCCTGCAACCCACTACGACCGCGGACCGGGACGGGTCCGGGCCCCATGGAGGTGGCACGGTGACGTTCCCTGCAACACGGTGAGGTCGCCCCATGTCCACCCCCGAGCCCAAGGACCTGTTCACGATCACGGAGGCCCATCTCGACACGGGCCTTCGCGGTTTTCCCGTGGGCACCGCCCGGACGAGCAAGGTCGATCCCGTGCAGGGCGTGTCGTACTGCGGCTACCCGATCGCCGATCTGGTCGACCTGTCGCCTGAGGCCGTCGTGTACCTGCTGCTGCACAAGCAGCTTCCGACGGACGATGAGCTCGCGGCGTTCACCGCGGATCTCCAGGGCCGGATGGGCCTCCCGGAGTCGGTGAAGTCCTCGCTGAGCGGCCTGCCGCGCGATGGCCACCCGATGGAGTGGCTGATCTGCGGGCTCACGCTGATGGGCATGGTCTCCAAGACCGGCGACTGGCTCGAGGATGCCAAGAACCTCGTCGCCCGCATGCCGGAGCTCGTCGCGGCGATCTTCCGTGTGCGCAATGGGTGGGGTGAGCCGCTCGCGCCGGATCCGTCCAAGGGGCTGGTCGAGAACTTCGTCCACATGCTGGGCATGCCCGACGCCACCGAGGCGGATCTGGCGCGCCTCACGCAGGTCATGCGCACGTTCTACATCCTGCACATGGACCACGGCGGCGGCAACCTGAGCACCTTCACGGGCAAGGCGGTCGCGTCCGGTCACGCCGACATCTTCGCGTCCCTCGCGGCCTCGATGGCCGCGCTGTACGGGCCGCTGCACGGCCGGGCCAACCAGGACTGCCTGGAGTTCGTCCGCACGATCGGCACCCAGGATCCCGACCAGATCGAGCAGTTCGTCCGCGACGCGCTCGCGTCTGGCAACAAGATCTACGGCTTCGGCCACGCGGTCCTGCGCGCCGAGGATCCCCGCGCCACGATCCAGTACGCGCTGGGCCAGTCGCTGATCCCCGACGACCCGCTGTTCAAGACCGCGCTCGCGCTGCGGGAGCGGGCGGTCAAGGTGCTCTCGGGCATCGAGAAGGTCAGCAACCCGTACCCCAACGTCGACGCGGTCAGCGGCACGCTCCTGAGCGCCGCGGGCCTCACCGACAGCAACTACTACACGGTGCTGTTCGGCTTCGCGCGCGTGTCGGGCATCGCCGCCCAGATCGTCGACGAGCGCACCGTCGCGCGCAACGGCAAGGGCGTGCCGATCTACCGGCCGAAGTTCCTGGCCGTCGATCAGCCGGCGCGCCGCATCGGCGATTGATCGCCGCCTGTTCTTCGCGTGGTCCGACGGTCGGGCCGCGCTGACGGCGGCATGCTCCCGGAACGGAGCGGACCCGTCGTCCACGGATCCCCACCCCGTTCCTGGAGCGACCCATGTCCCAGAGCACCATTGCTGAGCCCACCGCGGGCACCCCGATCACCGTCGAGGCCGACGGCTCCCTCGTCGTCCCCAACGACCCGATCCTCACCTTCATCGAGGGCGATGGCATCGGCCCCGACATCTGGGCCGCCGCCGTGCGCGTGTTCGATGCCGCCGTGGCCCAGGCCTACGGTGGGGAGCGCAGCGTGCACTGGCACGAGGTGTTCGCCGGCGAGAAGGCCAACGACCGCTTCGGCGAGTGGCTGCCCCAGGCCAGCCTCGAGCACATCGAGCGCTACAAGATCGGCATCAAGGGCCCGCTCACCACGCCGGTCGGCGGTGGGTTCCGGTCGCTCAACGTCGCCATCCGCCAGGAGCTCGACCTGTACGCGTGCGTGCGTCCTGTCCGGTGGTTCGAGGGCGTGCCGAGCCCGGTCAAGGAGCCCGGCCAGGTCGACATGGTGATCTTCCGCGAGAACTCCGAGGACATCTACGCGGGCATCGAGTTCAAGGCGGGCACGCCCGAGGTGGCCAAGGTCATCGCGTTCCTCCAGGACGAGATGGGCGTCACCAACATCCGCTTCCCCGACACCTCCGGCATCGGCATCAAGCCGGTCAGCGAGGAGGGCACGGCCCGCGTGGTCAAGGCCGCGATCGACTACGCCCTGGAGCAGGGACGCAAGAGCGTCACGCTGGTCCACAAGGGCAACATCATGAAGTTCACCGAGGGGGCCTTCAAGAGCTGGGGCTACGAGATCGCCGAGCGTGAGTACGGCGACAAGGTGTGGACCTGGGCCCAGTACGACCGCATCGTCGCCGAGCAGGGCAAGGACGCCGCCAACGCCGCGCAGCAGGCCGCGCTCGACGGGGGCGCCCTGCTGATCAAGGACGTCATCGCCGACGCCATGCTCCAGCAGATCCTGCTCCGCCCCGCAGAGTACGACGTCATCGCGACGCTCAACCTCAACGGCGACTACCTGTCCGACGCCCTGGCCGCGCAGGTCGGTGGCATCGGCATCGCGCCGGGTGCGAACATCAACTACGACACCGGCGTGTCGGTGTACGAGGCCACCCACGGCACCGCGCCCAAGTACGCGGGCCTCGACAAGGTCAACCCCTCCAGCGTGATCCTTTCCGGCGAGATGATGTTCCGCCGGCTGGGCTGGGACGAGGCGGCCGACCTGATCGTCAAGGGCATCGAGGGGGCCATCGGCGACAAGCAGGTGACCTACGACTTCCACCGGTTGATGGATGGCGCGACCAAGCTCAAGTGCAGTGAGTTCGGCACCGCCATCATCGAGCACTTCTGAGACACCCGAGGCCCGGCCATCCGCCGGGCCTCCCTGTATGGGGACCACCGATGAAGCTTCACGAGTACCAGGCCAAGGCGCTGATGGAGCGCTTTGGCGTGCCGATGCTGCCCGGCATTCCGGCCACGACGCCCGAGGCCGCGATCGACGCGGCCAACGCGCTCTCCGGGGATCTCTACGTCGTCAAGGCGCAGATCCACGCGGGAGGCCGCGGAAAGGGCCGGTTCATCGAGGACGTCGACGCAGCAGCGATCTCCGCGGCCGCCAAGGGCGAGGATGCCCCCGGCAAGGGCGGCGTGCGCCTGGCCAAGTCGGTGGACGAGGTCGGCCAGATCGCGGGCGAGATGCTCGGCAAGACGCTGGTCACCAAGCAGACTGGCGAAGAGGGACGGGTCGTTCGCGCCGTGTACGTGTGCGAGGCCTGTGACATCGCCGAGGAGTTCTACCTGTCGGTCCTGCTCGACCGGTCGAACAACAAGGTCCTGTTCATGGGCAGCAAGGAAGGCGGCGTGAACATCGAGGAGGTCGCCGAGACCAACCCCGACGCCATCTTCCAGGTCCACGTCGACAGCGCCGTCGGGTTCCAGGCCTTCCAGGGCCGTGAGATCGCCGCGAAGCTCGGGCTCACCGGCCGCACGGCGCGCAAGGCCGTCGGCTTCTTCAAGACCCTGTTCGACGCCTACATGGGCCTCGACTGCGCCATGCTGGAGATCAACCCGCTCGTCCTCAGCGAGCAGGGCGACCTCATCGCGCTCGACGCGAAGATGGAGATCGACGGCAACGCGCTGTTCCGTCACGCCGACATCGTCGAGATGCGCGACCTCCACGAGGAGGATCCCACCGAGATCGAGGCGTCGGAGTTCGGCCTGAGCTTCATCAAGCTCGACGGCAACATCGGCTGCATGGTCAACGGCGCCGGGCTGGCGATGTCCACCATGGACATCATCCAGTACAAGGGCGCGTCGCCGGCCAACTTCCTGGACGTGGGCGGTGGCGCCAAGCAGGAGCAGGTCGAGGCCGCGTTCCGGATCATCACCAAGGACCCGTCCGTGAAGGGCATCCTGGTGAACATCTTCGGCGGCATCATGAAGTGCGACGTGATCGCCAAGGGCGTGATCGGCGCGGTCAAGGAGGTCGGGCTCGAGGTGCCGCTGGTCGTGCGCCTGTCCGGCACCAACGCCGAGCTCGGCAAGAAGATCCTCAGCGAATCCGGCCTGGACCTGATCCCGGCCACCAACCTCGACGACGCGGCCGACGCCATCGTCGCCGCCGTGAAGGGGGCCTGAGATGTCCATCCTGATCAACAAGGACACGCGCGTCCTGTGCCAGGGCATCACCGGCAAGTCCGGCGCCTTCCACGCCAAGCAGATGCTCGAGTACGGCACCCAGCTCGTCGCGGGCGTCGTGCCGGGCAAGGGCGGCCAGACCTTCGAGGACACCGGGGTGCCGATCTTCGACTCGGTCGAGGAGGCCAAGGAGGCCACGGGCGCCAACGCGTCGGTGATCTTCGTGCCGCCGCCGTTCGCGGCCGACGGCATCATGGAGGCGGTCGACGCCGACCTCGACCTGGCGATCTGCATCACGGAGGGCATCCCCGTCCGCGACATGATCCACGCCGCCCGGTTCATGGAGGGCAAGCGCACCCGCCTCGTCGGGCCCAACTGCCCCGGCGTGATCACCCCTGAGGAGTGCAAGATCGGCATCATGCCGGGCCACATCCACAAGAAGGGCTCGGTGGGCGTCCTGTCGCGCTCCGGCACGCTGACCTACGAGGCCGTCGGGCAGCTCGGCGAGGTCGGGCTCGGCCAGTCCACCGCGGTGGGCATCGGCGGCGACCCGATCATCGGCACCAAGTTCATCGACGTGCTCAAGCTGTTCAAGGAC
>JAUHWK010000607.1 GCA_030424555.1 bacterium
GCCCGAGGCGGGGCTCATCCGCTTCGAGAACCCGCAGACACCGAAGGGCGTGATCCTCGGCGGCACGAAGATGGCCGACGAGTTCGCTCAGATCCGCCTGGGTGGCGATCAGGCGCTGTTCCAGGCGATCGGCAAGCACCTGCTCGAGGCCGAGGGGCGCGACGCGGGCGTCGTCGACGTGGTCGACGTCAACTCCAACCCCATGGCCCGCCTGCACATGGACGCGCTGTGGATGAGCGCGCTGGTGGAACGAGAAGGGGTCGAGACCATCCCCCACTACACCCCGCGCGACGCCAGCTTGATGGGCATCCAGGGCAACCTGCTCGGCGCGTGGACCCAGGGCGTGCGCAACGTCCTCGTGATCACGGGCGACCCCAGCGTGGTCAACGGCGAGCCGGGCGGCACCGACGTGTACCAGACCGACGCGATCGGCATGGTGCGCTCGATCCGCGAGCTCAACGAGGGGCGCGACACCTTCGGCAACGCCGTTGGCTCGCCCCCCAACTTCACCATCGGCGTCGCGGTCAACCCCAACCACGACGATCTCGACCACGAGATCGATCGGTTCAAGCAGAAGGTCGATGCGGGCGCGCACTTCGCGATGACGCAGGTGTTCTTCGAGTGGTCCTGCTGGGAGCGCTTCCTCGACAAGCTCGGCGGCACCTCGCCGATCCCGGTGCTCGCGGCGGTGTGGCCACTCACCTCGCATCGACTCGCGCTGCGCCTGCACCACGAGGTCCCCGGCATCGTCGTCCCCAAGGCGCTGCTCGACCGGCTGGAAGCGGCCGGTGCGGAGGCCCGGGCGGTCGGGTTCGACCACGCCCGCGCCATGCTCCATGAGGCACGCTCCCGAGTGCAGGGGGTGTACGTGATCGCGCCCTTCAAGCGTCCGGTGAACGCATTGGAGTTGTTCGACCTGCCTGGTGTCTCGGCCGGCTGAGGGCCTCGACAGGGCCAGACCGACCTGTCCCCGACGTGGGACTTGCCCTGACGGCCCCCCCAGGGCACGATGGCGCCTCACCGGGAGACTGCATGCGATTCCTTGGCAAGGAGTACGACGGCGAGGGCATCACCGTCGCCATCGTGGACTCGGGCATCGACAAGTCGGACCCCCGCCTGGCGGGCGCGCACATCGACGGATGGCGCATCGAGCTGGGGGCCACCGGGCACGCCCTGCTCCATCCCGACTACGCCGACACCCACGGCCACGGCACCGAGATCGCCGCCGCCGTCCTGCGCACGGCGCCCAAGGTTCGCATCGTCGCGGTCAAGATCATGGGCGACAGCCTCCGCACCAGCGCCGAGCTGATGGCGGCGGGCATCGAGACGGCCGCGCGCAACGGCGCCCAGATCGTCACCCTCAGCATCGGCACGCCCAACATGGGCAAGGCGCTGCTCCTACGCGACTGCTGCGGCCAAGCGGTCGAGCGCGGATCGGTCGTCCTCGCCGCCGGGCACCCCCGTGGCGAGCGAGCCTACCCGGCCGATCTCCCGGAGACCGTCGGCGTGGCCAGCGACCCGGCGTGCTCGTTCGAGCGCTTCTTCTACTTCCAGCCCGACCGCTACCCGGTCAAGCGCTACGCCAACCTGTCCGACAAGATCCTCGCCCACGGCCGTGAGCCGTCCGACGATCCGGACAGCCCCGGCCGCTTCCGTGGGTCGGGCCTCGCCACCGCCTACATGTCTGGGTACGCGGCGTGCTTGCGCCAGGCGCTCCCCGACCTCCCGGCGGCGGGCTTCATCGAGCGGCTCCAGATGCGCGCGTGCCTGCCGTTCCCCGAGCTCGGCTACGCCTGAGTCGGTCGTGGGCATCGCCCGGCTGGCCCCCACGCCCAGTGGTGCCCTGCACCTGGGCAACGTGTTGGCGTTTGGCGCCGCATGGCTGGATGCGCGCGCGCGCGGCGACACCCTGCTGCTTCGGATCGAGGACGTCGACACGACGCGGGCCCGACCGGATCTGGAGACGGGGATCCGCGTGGACCTGGCCTGGCTGGGGCTGGACCACGATCGGGAGGTGACGCCCCAGTCGGCCCGACGCCACGAGGACGCGCTCCACACGCTCCGCCCGTCCACCTTCCGCTGCACCTGCACCCGCGCCGAGGCCCGAGGGCCCGACGGCGTCTACCCGGGCACCTGTCGACACGCAGGGCACCAGGAGGGGGCCGTGCGGTGGCGGGTGCCGCAGGGTGTGGTGCGGTTCGAGGACCGCGTGTTCGGGCCTCGCGCGATCGATCCCGCGGTGGTGTTTGGAGACACGGTGCTGCGACGGCGCGACGGTGTCGTGACCTACCCCCTC
>JAUHWK010000608.1 GCA_030424555.1 bacterium
CGCGGTGGGCAGCGCCACCCGGTACCGGTCGATCGAGGTCGAGTCCGAGGGCGACGGGGGCCTGTCGTTCAACGGGCCGTACAACCGCAACACGGCCGAGAACAGCCCGCTGTCGCTGTACACGCGCCTGTTCGGGCCTGGGTTCACCGAGCCGGGCGAGGAGCCGATCATCGATCCCCGCTGGGCGCTGCGCCGCAGCGTGCTGTCGGCGGTTCGCGAGCAGGCGTCCGCCCTCGACAGCCGGCTTGGCTACAACGACAAGCTGCGGATGCAGGCCCACATGGACCACGTCCGCGCCATCGAGCAGCGCTTGCTGAGCCTGGAGGAGGATCCGCCCAACCTCGCCGCTTGCAGCCGTCCCGATCAGCCGGTCGCCGACTGGCCCGACGTCGGCGGCCGTCCGCCGCTGCGAGGCAAGAACCAGGCGTTCTGCGAGCTGCTGGCAATGGCGATGGCGTGCGACCAGACCCGGGTCGTCAGCAACTTCGTCACCAAGCCGGTGTCCGATGTGCTGTTCCCCGAGGTCGACGGCGCGCACCACCAGCTCACCCACGACGAGCCGGGCGATCAGCCCCAGGTCCACGCGATCACAATCCAGTGCGTCGAGATGTACGCCGACATGGTCCGGGCGATGGATGCGATCGAGGAAGGCGATGGCACCCTGCTCGACCACAGCGTCCTCGTCGGCACCTCGGAGGTCAGCCTCGGGCGCCTGCACAGCCTGGACGACTACCCGCTGTTGATCGCGGGCTCGGCCAACGGCCGGCTCAAGCCGGGGCTGCACGTCAAGACCGCGGGCGCGCTCACCTCCCGCGCCCAGCTGTCGATCATGCGCGCTGTCGGCGTCCAGATCGCCAGCTTTGGCGAGGACGACAACGAGAGCACCCAGGGCCTCGGCGACATCGAAGCCTGAGGCCGAGGTCGGCATCGCGGCCGTGATAGGCCGCGTCTAGGTGTACGGTTCCGTGGAGGCCACGGTGGCTCAGGTGACGATCTACCTCGACGACGACACGATGGTTCGGCTTCGGGAGGCCGCGCGCGCAGCGGGTGTCTCCATGAGTGCGTGGCTGGCGGGCTTGGTACGCGAGAAGACCACGGACGCGTGGCCTCCTTCGGTGGCGGCCCTGGCGGGAGCGTGGCCCGATCTTCCGGATCCGGAGTCGCTCAGGGATGCGGACGCAACGTGAGCGGCTGCTCGATGTGGTCCACGTGGTGGCGTTCGATCGGCACGCAGCGAAGGCGTCTGCGGAGGTCCGGGTGGCCCTGGAGAAGCGGGGCCAGCCCATCGGGCCCGTCGACACGTTGATCGCGGGCACGGCCTTGGCATGTCAGGCCACGTTGGTCACGCGGAACACACGGGAATTCCGCCGTGTGGATGGCCTGCTGGTCGAAGATTGGTTCGGGGTGCCCACGGCCTGAGGCCTCAGGCGAACTCGCTCACCGGGAACGCCTTCTTGGCGCCGGCCACGGTGAACACCACCTTGGTCTTGCTGGGGCTGAGGGTGATCTCGGTGACGGCGGGCTTGAGCACCGCGACCCGAACCTGGACGCCCTTGAGGTCGGTGATGTGACCGGGGACGATCGTGCCGGTGAGCTGCTTGGCGTACAGCACGGTGAACCCGCCGACCTTCTCCTTGAGGGCCTTGTCGAACGTGACCTCGAACCGGCCGCTGGCCTCGTCGTAGGTGAGCTTGGTGACGCCGTCGGGCAGCAGGCCCTTGGGGAAGCCGGCGTCGAACAGGCGGGTCTTGAGGTCGTCGGTGGCGGTCATGGGGACTCCGTGGGCTGGCGGGCGGCGTCGAGCCGTCGCTGGAGGTCGTCGCGTCGGCGCCACAGGGCGTCCGAGAGGCTGCGTTGGGCGCGGGTGCGCTCGAGGTGGTGGGCGCCGGCGCGGGGATACCGCGTGTCGTCCCAGCCAAAGTAGGTCTCGCGCAGGACGTCCCCGGCAAAACGCAGCCCGAGCTCGGTCGTGATGCGCACCGCACCCGGCCACAGGCCGGCCCACTCCGCCTCGGTGGGCGGGGCATCGGCGGCGCCCTGGGCGTACCCGGTGAGGGCGGCCGACCAGCGGTCGGGGTCCACGTCCAGGGACGGGTCGTCCTCGAGGCCGGTGGCGGTCCAGCTCCGGAGCAGGTCCCCAAGCTCGATGTCGAGCGTGCTGGCGGCACAGGTGTCGAGGTCGAGCAGGGCGATCGCCTCCCCCGCGTCGTCGAACCGGAGGTTGGAGGCCTTGAGGTCGCCGTGGATCACCCGGATGGGGGGATCGATGGGCAGCAAGGGACGGACC
>JAUHWK010000609.1 GCA_030424555.1 bacterium
CCCCGGAGGGATCGCGTCGTCGTCTGCCGTCCCCTCCGAGGGCTCCTCGGGAGACGGCGAAGGCTCCGGCGGCGCATCCGGTGGACGCTGCGGCTGCGGTCCGGCGGGCGCCGCGCCGTCTTCCCCCTTGGCCTCGGCCGCGGCCTTGCGGGCCTTCTCCGCCTCGGCGCGCTTGCGACGCAGCTCCCGCAGCCGGTCCTCTTCGTCCGCCCGATCCGCCTCCAGGACCAGCGCCCGACGCAGATCGTCTGCCGCACGGCGCATCCGCCCGTACAGGCGCCCGACGTCCCGCGTGACCTTGGGGAGGCGCTCAGGCCCCACCGCCACCAACAGGACGACGCCGATCAACAGCAGCTCCATCAGGCCGAAGCTGGTCATGCGCTCCTCAGGCACGGGGTCCCGACGCCCTATCGCGAACCCACCCACACGGTCAGGGCCGCAGGCAGGACCGAGACGTCAGGACTCGGTGGGCTCCAGGACCGCGAGCAGGGTTCCGCCGTCGACCGCCTGGCCCGGTGCGACCGCCACCTCGACCACCGTCCCGTCAAACGGGGCCTTGAACTCGTTCTCCATCTTCATGGCCTCGACCACGACGATGACCTGGCCCTCGCGGACCGCATCGCCCACAGCGACCGGCACCCGCACGATGGCGCCCGGCATCTCGGTGACCAGCCGGCCCTCGGCTCCCCCCATCGCCGCATCGAGCGCGTGGGCACGGGGGTCGACCACGGATCCCAGCAGGGGCACGCCATCCCGCAGGGCTGCGACCCGCTCCCCCCGCACCGACAGGTGCAGGCGCTGGGGGCCGGTACCAGGATCGATCCACCAGGTGTTGCCGTGCTGACGCGCCGCGATGGCCTGCCACGGACCGCCGTCCACCCGCACCTTCCAGGCGGATCCATCGCGCACCACCTCGACCGTGCGCGACGCCCCGGCGAGCTCGACGTCGTAGATCATTGGGGCCTCCGGTGGCTCGCGGACCAGCGGAACGCGCGCACCCACGGCGACGGCCCGCCGCTCGCGGACGCTGGGGGTGCCTTGGCGGCATCGGCCTCGAACCGGGCGATCGCCGCCGCGATCGCGGTCAGGTCGTCGGGATCCTCCGGCGGATCCATCAGGGCTTCGAGCCGCTCCGGGCTCAGCCAGTTGGTGTGGACGTCCGCGGCGCGGAACTCCGGGTCGTCCAGCAAGGCGAGGAAGAACGGGATCGACGTGGGGATGCCAACCACGATGTAGTCCTGCAGCGCCCGGCGCGTGCGGGCCATCGCCTCGTCCCGCGTGGTGCCCCACACCACGAGCTTGGCGAGCATGGGGTCGTAGTGGACCGGGACCTCGGTCCCTTCGTCGACGCCGCCATCGCACCGGACGAACGGCCCGCCGGGCTCCCGGTACACGTCGAGGCGTCCGGGGGACGGTCGGAAGTTGGCGTACGGGTCCTCGGCGTAGATGCGGCACTCGATCGCGTGGCCACGGATCGACAGGTCCTCCTGCCGCCACGGCAGGGGCTCGCCGGCCGCGATGCGGAGCTGGGCCCGGACCAGGTCGATCCCGGTGATCGCCTCGGTGATCGGGTGTTCCACCTGCAGGCGGGTGTTCATCTCCAGGAAGTAGAAGTCCTGGTTGTTGCTGGCGAGCAGGAACTCACACGTGCCCGCGCCCACGTAGGCCACCGCCTCCGCGGCCTTCACCGCCACCGCCCCCATGGCGGCGCGCACGGCCTCGGACAGGACGGGACACGGCGCCTCCTCGACCACCTTCTGGTGCCGACGCTGCACCGAGCAGTCGCGCTCGAACAGGTGCAGGGTGTGACCGTGTTGGTCCGCGAGCACCTGGATCTCGACGTGGCGGGCGTTCTCGACCAGCTTCTCGATGTAGACCGCGTCGTCGCCAAAGGACTTGCGGGCCTCGGACTGTGCGGCGAGCAGCGCGTCGTCCAGGTCTTCCTCGCGATCGACCCGACGCATCCCCTTGCCGCCGCCGCCCGACCGCGCCTTGAGCATCACCGGAAGTCCGACCTCCAGCGCAATGCGTCGCGCATCGGCGGGATCGACGACCGGATCGGTGGTGCCGGGCACGACCGGCACGCCAGCCGCCTCCATGCGACGCCGGGCCTCGGTCTTGCTGCCCATGCCCGCGATCGCCGCCGGAGGGGGGCCCATCCACGCCAGGCCGGCGTCGGCGACGGCCTCCGCAAACGCGGCGTTCTCACTGAGGAAGCCGTAACCGGGGTGGATCGCGTCGCAGCCGGTGTCCTTGGCGGCCGACAGCACGCGCTCGGCGA
>JAUHWK010000079.1 GCA_030424555.1 bacterium
ATCCGGCGCTTCGGGCGCGGGGCTGGGACGGGGTGTGGATCGACGCCGCCAGCGCGCTGCGGATGGAGGACACCTCGGTGATCGTCCTCGATCCCCTCAACCGGGCTGCAATCGACGACGCGTTCGCTGCGGGGACGCGGGACTTCGTCGGCGGCAACTGCACGGTCAGCCTGATGCTGATGGCCGTGGCGGGTCTGTTCCGCGAGGGCTGGGTCTCCTGGATCTCGTCGATGACCTACCAAGCGGCCAGCGGCGCGGGCGCCCGTCCCATGCGCGAGCTGGTGGAGCAGATGCGGTGGATCGGCGATCACAGCGCCGATCTGCTCGACCACCCGTCCAGCGCGATCCTCGATCTGGAGCGCCGTGTGCGCGACGGCCTGCGTTCCGACGGGTTCCCCACCGCCCAGCTCGGGTACCCGCTGGCGGGAAGCCTGCTGCCGTGGATCGACACCAAGCTCGACGATGGCCGCAGCCGCGAAGAGTGGAAGGGCGACGTCGAGACGAACAAGATCCTCGGGCTCGATCCGTCGGTGCCCGTAGACGGCCTGTGCGTCCGGGTGGGCGCGCTCCGCTGCCACGCGTCGGCGTTGACGATCGGGCTGTCGGCCGACGTCCCCCTCGATGAGCTGGAGGCGGCGATCGCCGAGACGAGCGCGTGGACCCGGCTGATCCCCAACGACAAGGACGCCACCCTGGCGGCGCTGACGCCCGCGGCGGTGAGCGGCACGCTGGACATCCCGGTGGGTCGGGTCCGCAAGCTGCGCACCGGCAACCACCTGACGGCGTTCACGGTGGGCGATCAGCTGCTGTGGGGCGCGGCGGAGCCGGTTCGGCGGATGCTGGGGATCGCGCGCGAGCACCTGGCGGGCTGAGCCGAGGCTCAGGCGGTCAGGGCCTCGATCTCGGGGTCGATCACGGCAGCCTGGGACTGATCGAGCACGGCCTGGAGGGCCTCTGCGCCCAGGCGGCCCCACGCGGGGACGAGCGGCTCGGGCGTCGCGCGCAGGGGCGGTGCCTCGGTGAGGACCTCGCGGACCGCCTGTCGGACCGTCTCCCCTCCCTGGGCGATGGCCCACCGGACGATGTCCCAGGCGAGCTGGGCGTGGGAGGCCTCGTCGCGGAGCACGGTGTCCATCGCGGCGTGGACGGCCGGGACGGTGGCGTGGTGCCGTCGGGCGGCAGCGAGGCAGGCGGCCAGGGACTCGTTGCGCCAGCCGTCGAGGGCGCTGGTCGTGGCGAGGTGGGTCAGCGACAGCGGAGGACGGGCCTGGACCGGCAGGGGGCCGGGGCCCAGCGACTCCCCGGCGAGGGCCGACGCGAGGGTGTACGCGTCGCGGGCGTGGACGATCTCCTGTTGGGCGGCCTCGTGGGCCCGGTCGACCAGGTCGGCCGGGGCGCCGACCGCGAGCAGATCGATCGCGAGCTGGGCGAACGCACCGATCGCCGCGTGCTCGTCCGCCGCGTCGTGGAGCCACGCCGCCGCCACGGCCCTGCGGGTGTCCGGGTCGAGCGCGTCGGCCGCGGCCTCGAGCGGGGCGCCCCAAGGGCTGCTCATGCGCGGGTCCACCCGGCGCGACGACAGGTCTGGGCGACCCTGGGAAGGCCGGCGCCGTCGCGCAGGGGGCGTCCGACCGAGGCGGCGGGGCGGTCCCAGAAGGTGACTTCGTAGCAGCAGGTGCCGTCGCCTGGGACGTCCTCGACCGCTTCGATCGTCACGTCCCACAGGGAATACAGGCCCTCCTCTTGTTGCTCGTCCGCCAGGCCGAGGATCGGACCGAGGGCGTCCTCGGGTTCGGGGCACTGGGGCGGGGCGTCGGGGTCCGTGTCGGAGACGACGGGATCAAGGCAGTGTGTCTCGACGTCATGGGACGTCGACGAGCAGCCGGTCGCCCACAGCACCGCGAACTGGGCGTGCAGCCGGTTCACGTCCTCGTCCATCCCGGGCGTGCGACGGTCGGGGCGGTGGACGGGCCCCCGTGGCGGCCGCGGAGTGGGCGACCCACGATGCAGCCCCCGCTGCGGCGCTCGTGACGCACGGTGTAGCAGCAGGGGTCGTCGGCTGGATGGGGGGAGTCGAGGACCTCCACGGCGATCCACTCGTACCCGTCGCACGCGTTCGCGGGCGGCGCGAGGTTCAGCTGCGCGAGGGCGGCCTCGTCGTCCGGGCACTGGTCGGGCCGGTCGGTGTCGGTGTCGGTGTCGGACGGGGCGGGATCGACGCAGCGCGTGTCGGGGGGATCGCCATCGGGCTCGATGTCCGGGATGCCGAGGCGACAGCCGGTGCTGGCGAGCAGCAGCAGGTGGGCGTGCAGCCGGCTCACGCCCTCGTCCATCCCGTCCGGGCGACGATCGGGGCGGTGGAGGGGCTGCCCTGCGGACCCCGAAGCGGGCGACCGATCACGCACCCGGAGCCTGGAATGGGCCGAACCCCGACGTCGTAGCAGCAGGCGACCAGGGTGGGATCGTCGGGCAGGTCGGACTCGAAGAAGCCCTGCTGGATCGTGGACTCGTCCTCGACGCGCCGCGGCCCGTCCACGATGGAGACGACCGCCTGCTCGGGGGACTCGCACAGCCGCTCGGGGAGCTGGGCCTTGGCGTCTGCCCCCTCGGGACAGGTCTGATCGGTTCGGATCGTCGTGCAGACGTCCGTGCGCGTGTCGGTTGCGCACCCGGCGACGAGGCCGGTGCCGACGAGGCTGGTGTGGACGACGCCGCGGCGGACGAGGTGGGCGAGCTGAAGGGCGAGTCGGGTGGCCATGGGACCTCCGGGCGTCATCCTGCCTGGGGAGGGCGCGGCTGTCCACGCCGACGGCGGCCTCCGCCGACGACCACCACGGGGAGCAGGAGGGCTCCGATCGCCGCCGCGTCCGAGCGCGCACAGCCGGGCTTGGGGTCGCACACGTCTCCCAGGCCGTCGTCGTCCTTGTCGGTCTGGTCGGGGTTGGTGTTGTTGGGGCAGTTGTCGCAGGCCGAGCCGATGCCATCGCCGTCGGGATCGGCTTGGTCGGGGTCGGGCGTGTCCGGGCACACGTCGCACCCATCCTCGATGCCGTCGCCGTCGGCATCCGCGATGGACTCCAGGCCGGTGTCGGCGTCGCGGGGCCGGGTGTCTTCGGCGCTGCACGGGTCGCAGCGATCGCCCACGCCGTCGCCGTCCAGGTCCCCTTGCTCGGGATCGGGCGCCTGGGGACACAGATCGCAGCTGTCGTTGACGCCGTCGCCGTCCTGGTCGTACTGGTCGCGGTCTGCGAGCTCGGGACAGCCATCGCAGGCGTCGCCCACGCTGTCGCCGTCGGCGTCGGTCTGGCCGGCGTTGACCACGGTGGGACAGTTGTCGCAGGCATCGCCCACGCCGTCGCCGTCCTGGTCTTCCTGACCGGGATCGCGCTCGCTGGGGCAGACGTCGTCCAGATCGCACACGCCGTCCCGATCGACGTCGGAACAGGCCGCGTCGGTGTCGGTGTCGGCGAAGGCCGGGCGGGGCGCCGTGAGGGCGAGACAGAGGGTCAGCGACAGGACGACGAACACGGGCAAGCGCGGCACAGAGGGGTCCTCAGGATTGGGAGGCGGACAGGACGGTGGCGCTGCGGGTGAGCGTTCCCGGGATCCAGTCGAGCGTGGACACGGCCGTGTAGGGCGCGGTGATCACGACCTCGACCGTGTACAGCCCCGTGCCGCCGTCCGCACTCCACGTCGCATCGACGGTACACCCGCCGGTGCAGTCGATGCCGAGGGCGGTGAGGGCAGCCTCGGCCGCATCCTCGGCCTCCGCCTCGATGATCGAGCCCGTGACGGGGGCGGTCTCGACCGTGGCGCCGCCTACCTGGGCGCCGACGTCGGCAGCGCGGCGGATCCGGTCGGAGCGCTCGACGACCATGCACAGCTCCAGCGCGCCCAGCATCACGGCGACGAACAGCGGCACCGTGACGAGGAACTCGACGGCGGCGGCACCACGGCGGGGACGGGCGGAAGGGCGACGGATCATGGGGCGGCCGTGTAGGGCGTCTGGAACGCCAAGGGGGCGACGCGGGCCACGTCGATGGTGACGGTGGGGAAGGTCCAGGGTGCGAGCGGCGGGACGTCCTTGGAGGCGTTGCATGCGACGAAGCGGGCGGGGGCGGCGCCTTGTTGGGCCCCCGTGATGGTACACCCGGTGCACGCCGTGGTCCCGAACCGGGCGAGGGCTTCGTCCACGCCGGATGCGACGGTGGACTGGACGGTGGCGTCGCCTGGCATCAGGGTGGCGGCCTCTCCGCAGGCCTCGTCCAGGGCGGCGGACAAGCGGGCGTACTCGAGGCCGAGCCAAGCCAGGTCGAGGCTGGCGAACAAGAAGCCGAGCCACAGCGGCATCAGCAGCACGAACTCCACGGCGTAGCTGCCGCGGCGGTGGCGGATCGGCGGGGGCGTCACTCGACCACCCCGACCGGGAGGGCTGCGAGGATCTGCGTCATCGCGGTGGGGAGGTCCGCCGAGGAGGCCACTTCCTCACGCCAGCCGAGCCCTTGGGGCAGCGCGTCGAACGCGCCGTCCGAGGTGTTGAACGTGAGCACCCACAGGTGGCCGCCTTGGGTTCCGATCGCGTCCGCGTCGTTGACGGTCTCGGTGAGGACGGTGGCGAGGTCGGTGGGGGCGGCGACGGCGTCGACCTGGACGAACCGGGTCTCGGTGTAGCCGTCGGCAGCGCGGGCATCGCCTGCGTTGGCGGGGATGGAACTGGCCGAGAACGGCGTGTCGGTCAGGTAGATCACCACGAACACCGTGCCGGTGCTTCCGGACGTCTGGAACTGCTCCAAGGCGGATCGGAGGCCCCGACCCGGGTGCAGTCCGAACTCGTCCGAGTACACGCGGGGCATGTCCGGGTAGCACCCACCCGCCGGACTGGAGAAGTCGTCGAGGGAGCCTCCGGTGTGGACGGTGCAGTTGGTGCCGTCGTCGATCGTGCCGTTGCTGCCCGCGCGGCTTCCGAGGATGCGATCGTTCCACGCCGTGGTCAGGGTGGACTGGTCGAACAGGGTGGCGATGCTCGTGACCCCGTCCATCACGGTGGCGTAGCGGCTGTGGACGGCGACGAACCCGGCCGTGTCCTCAGGGGAGACGGTGGGGCCGAGTGCATCGATCAGCCCGACGAATGCGTCGCGGG
The DNA here is from genome assembly GCA_030424555.1 of bacterium. GTDB lineage: Bacteria > Myxococcota_A > UBA796 > UBA796 > JAUHWK01. Next base: position 5,141 of record JAUHWK010000079.1, read on the forward strand.
CGTCCATGGCGGCGGACTCGGACCACGACGGGGAGGCATCGTAGACCACCATCAGCTCCAGCGGGAGGGCAGCGGCGGTGGCCGTGGCGCCGAACGACAGCGTGCCGGCGGGCAGCCACGATCCCCACAGCGGAGAGATCCCGTCGAGGTCGACGGTGAGCTGGATGGCGTTGGCGGGATCGTCTCCCCCGATGAACCCCGCGTCGGGGGTCCACGAGCCGGTACTGGTGGCGGACACGGTGGGGGCGGTGCCGCACACGGGGTTGGCGCTGGCCACGACCGAGAGCGCGTTGGAGACGGTGGTCCCGTCGTTGCCGGACAGCCGCATGGCCCGCCTCCAGCTCGGCGTGGCAGGACACCAGCCTGCTGACCTCGAACGTGAACGCGGCGAACGGGATCAGGGCGATCAGCAAGAACAACGGCGTGCTGACGGCGTAGCTCCCACGTCGGGACCGGGGGGTGGGGACGGATCGTGGGCCGACGCGGCGTCCGGCGTCGCGGCCGGCGGCGGTCACGGCTGGCCTTCCTCGATGCTCTGGGCTGCGAGGGTGTTCCCGGCGTTGACGACCGCGGGGCCGATCAGCAGCACGACCAGGATCGGCATGGCGAACAGGATGGTCACGATGGTGAGGATAGGCGCCCTGGCGGCCATCCGCTGCTCGGTGAGCTGGAGCTGACGCTCGCGGGTGGCGGAGGCCTGGGTGCGCATGGCGTCCAGCAGCGACGCGCCGGACTGCTCGGCCCTGGCCAGCATCTGCAGGGTGGAGTCGAGGTCGTCGACCCCGGTGCGGGCACGCATCTGCTTGAGGGCCTGGTCGCGCGGCATGCCGGCGTCCATCCGGGCGATCACGCGCCGCAGCTCCATGCTGAGCTCGGGGGCCATGAACCGAAGCTCTTGCGCGAGGTGCCGCAGGACGCCGTCCACCGACTGCCCCGCCTCCAGTAGGGGCAGCATGTACTCCATCATCTGGGGAATGGACGCGCGCAGGCGGGCCTGGCGGGCGGTGCGCAGGCTCTCCACCCACCAGCGGGGCACGAGGTACCCGAGGGTGCCGAGCACGGCGACCACCGTGAGCAAGGGGATCAGCGCGAGATCGGGCAGCAGGTTGAGCGCGACCAGGGGCAAGCCGAGCGCGAACACCGCGCGCAGGACGAGGAAGCGGTCCAGTGCGTCTGGTGCGGTGATCCCAGACTGCTCCATCAGCTGGTCGAGCTCGTCCTGGGCGCTGGCCTCCAGGGGGGCGGCGAGGCGCCCGAGCTGCTCGGCGATGTTGCGCAGGATCGGCGACTCCAGCCACGACTCGGGCAGGGGGCCCAAGGCCGCGGCGGCCAACAGGCCGCACGCCAGCAGGATCAGCATGCCGACGATCAGCGCGAGGAGGGCCGCGAGGCTCATTCGATCACCACCCGGCTCAGGCGGTTCATGATCACCACCCCGATCGCCATCCACCCTGCGGTGAGCAGGAGGGCGGAGCGCCCGATCGGGTGGGCCATCAACGGCGCGAGGTAGCTCGGGAAGAACAGGGACATCCCCGAGATCACGATGATGGGAAGCCCGAACATCACGCGGCCGGTGGTGCGGACCTCCGCGCTGGCGGTCCGGATGCGCTCGGTCATCGCGAGCAGCTCACGCTGGGCGTCGCGCACGCGGACCATCATCCGGATGAGGTTGCCGCCGGTGCGCTGGCTCAGCTGCATGATCGAGAGGACGAAGTGGAAGCTGTAGAAGGTGTCCTGACGGTTGCGGGCGCTCTGCAAGGCGTCGCCGAGTCCGGCGCCGAGTCGGAGGCGCTCCTCGACGTGGCGAAGCTCGGTGGCGATGGGCTCTTCAGACTCCGTGGCGGCCTGGGCGATCGCGCGATCGATCGTGGCGCCACCGCGCAGGGCCGAGATCATCACGTCGAGGGTGCCGGGGAGCTGGAGCTCCATGGTGCGGACCAGCGCGGCCCGCCGCTGCTGGAGGAACAAGGCGGGGGCCGCGCCGAGCATGGCCCCGAGCACGCCCCACCATCCGAACACCTGCGCACCCGCGGCGATCCCCGCAAAGGCGAGCCCCGCGCTGAACAGCAGGAACTGAGGCACGGTGAGGTCCATCCCACTGCGCTTGATCAGGTCATCGATCCGCAGCCCCACCTGGCCCATCGGGGGGGCCTCGACGCCCTGGTTGCGGAGGAGCAACGTGGTGTCGCCGCGGCTCCGGCGTCGCCCGATGCGCTGCTCGAGGATCATCCGTCGCTCGTCGTAGATGCGCTCGTTCACCCCGATCACCATGCCGAGTGCCAACAGCAGGGCGACGAACACGCCGGCGGCAATGACGATGGGGGAGATCATCGGGTCAGGCCTCCACGCCGAGCCCGCGCAGGTCGGGCAGGGTGCGGCCATGGGCCTTGGCGATGTCGGCGGACAGGACCGGCTCGTTCGGCGCGATCCATCGGCCGTGAACCGTGCCGTCCTCGTCGACCCCGGTCTGGTCGAAGTGCACGATCTCGGACAGCTGCACGTCCTCGCCGTCGCGGCCCGCGACCTCCGCCACGCTGACGATGCGGCGCTTGCCGTCGAGGCCGCGGCGCACCTGCACGATCAGCTGCAAGGCATCTGCGAGCATCTCGGCGATCGCCTTGTCGGGCAGGTTGCCGATCGTGATCGCGACCATCGTCTTGAGGCGGCTGATCGCGTGGGCGGGGCTGTTGGCGTGGACCGTGCCCATCGAGCCGTCGTGGCCGGTGTTCATGGCCTGGAGCAGGTCGACGGCCTCCTCCCCGCGGATCTCGCCGACGACGATGCGGTCGGGACGCATGCGCAGGGCGTTCTTGACCAGCATCCGCGGCGTGACCTCCCCACGGCCCTCGAGGTTGGCGGGGCGGGTCTCCATGCGGACGACGTGCGGCTGCTGGAGGCGAAGCTCGGCGGCGTCCTCGATGGTGACGATGCGCTCGGAGTGGGGGATGAAGCCGGACATCACGTTGAGAAGCGTGGTCTTTCCGGTGCCGGTGCCGCCGGAGATCAGCAGGTTCATGCCGGCGTGGACGCAGGACTCCAGGAGCTCGAACACCTCGGGCGGCGCGCTGCCGAACCGGACGAGGTCGTCGCGGGACAGCGGCTTGGCGGAGAAACGCCGCAGCGACAGCGACGGGCCGTCCAGGGTGATCGGCGGGATGACCGCGTTGACGCGGGTGCCGTCGGCGAGGCGGGCGTCGACCAGGGGACTCGCTTCGTCCACCCGGCGCCCGACCGAGCTCACCACCCGGCGGATGATGTGCAGCAGGTGGTCGTCGTCGCGAAAGTCGACGTGGGTGCGCTCCAGCTGGCCGTTGCGCTCGATCCAGACGTCCTTGGGCCCGTTGACCAGGATGTCGCTCACGCCCTCCATCTGCAGCAGGCGCTCCAGCGGACCAAAGCCCATCACGTCGTCCAGCACGCGGACGAACAGGGCCTCCTGCTGCTCGGAGCTCATCACGACGCTGTGGTTGCGGATGAGCTGGTTGAGCGCGACCCGAAGGTGCGACCGGGTCTCCTGGGGGGACATGCCCTCCAGGGCGGACAGGTCGATCGCGTCGATCAGCTCGCGGTGGAGCACCTGCTGGACCCGGTCCAGCGGGTTGGGACCGCTGTCCTCCTGGGCGCGACCCTTGACCAGATCGACGATGCGTCGGCTCACGAGGTTCCTCCGGGAAGGGGTCAGCGGCTCCAGGGCCACGGTCCGCGGGCGGGGACCACCAGCGGGACGGGATCCCCCTCGATGGCGTCCCAGACCCGCTTGACGTCGTGGGCCAGGCGGCTGTCGGGGAGAAGGTCGGTGGCGAGGCGGCCGTGCAGCTCGGTCTCGCGGCAGGTGGGGTGGTCTTCGCGGACGATGGCGGCCACCGGCAGCGACAGGTGGGTCTCGACCTCGGCGAGCGAGACCTCCCGGTCGCGGAAGGGACAGATCACGAGACGGACCTTGTCCTCGGGCTGGTCGAGCACGTCGAGCAGGCGCAAGATGCGCTGGACGTTGTGCAGATCGCCCACCCGGTTGCCCGCGACGATCACCACCCGATCCGCCTCGACGACCGACGTGAGGGAGGCGACGTCCACCCGGGAGCCCAGGTCGAGCAGGACCCGATCCCACGTGTCGCGCAGGCGCGCGATCATGTGCTGAACGCGCTCCCCGTCGGGGGCTGCGAGCATCTCGAGGGCCCGCGGCTGACAGATCGCGTCGAAGCCCCCCAGGTGCCGCAGGACCGCACCCTGGATGGCGTTGTCGTCGATGTGGCCCGACAGGTTCATCAGCTGGGCGATGTTCCCCGGCGGATGCAGATCGAGCATGTTGGCGAGGTCGCCGCGAGAGAAGTCGAAGTCGGCCAAGCACACGCTCGAGGACGAGGCGGCGACCGACGCCACGTTCATCGCGACCGTGCTGGTGCCTGCGCCGCCCTTGGCGCCGAGGAACGCGATCGTGCGTGCGGTGTGGGGCTGGGTGTCCGCGACGAGGTCGGTCACTCGTCCTCCATCGCGTCCACGGTGCTGATGGTGCGCTGGCCCCCACGGATCGTGATGACCTCCATCGTCTTCTTGGCGCGGGCGCCGAGCGAGGAGATCTCGCGCTTGCGTGCCAGGCGCTCTTCGGCGTCGTCCAGGCCCTCGGGGAGGCCGACGAGGGAGGTGGTCATGATCGACGGCCCGTAGTCGGACAGCTCCAGGGCGCCCGACGGACGGAGCGCCAGGTGAACCTTGCCGCGATCGCCGGCGTGCACGAGGCCCTTGGCCTCACGGGGCTCGACCTCCAGGGTGACGAACCGCGCCGCGCCGACCACGACCTGCTCGCCGTCGTTGCCCTCGACCAGACCGTCGGCGCCGTCGACGCCGATGCGGGTGGACGCGACCGTGGCGTCGACCGCGAGCACGCGCACGCCTTGGAGCACGGTCTCGGTGACGAAGCCGAACGAGCCGTCCTTCATCTCGCGCGGGACGGTGACGAGCACGTCGACGTAGTGTCCGGGCCGCAGCAGCCCCCCGAGGGCGGCCTGGGCGGGCAGCTTGAGGGTGACGGCACGGCTCACGGGATCGATCACCTCGTCGATCCGCAGCTCACCGGCGAACGCGGTGAGGCGCTGGGGACGGATGGCCTCGCCCGCGAGGATCACCTCGCTGACCGTCTGACCGACCAGCGGCGACGCCTCGCTGAAGATCTGGTCGGGCGGGGCGTTGAGGGGCCGAGGGCCGAAGCGGAGGAGGTCTTCGGTGAGGACGGTCCCCGGCGTGAGATCGACCGCGGCGACCACCGCGCGCTTCTCGCGCTCCTGCACGACCACCTGCAGCTCGCTCTCCAGCTGGGAGACGTACGCGAACACGATGTAGGCGGTGAAGCCGGCGATGCCGATCGCGAACACACCAAAGGTGAGTGCGCGCCGACGGAGGCCCGACAGCGCGGTGGAACCAGGGTCGTTGGCCACGTGCCCCCCTTGAATGCTCGGTCACGTTGCGTCAGAGGTGTACCACGCCGCAGGGTCCCCGTGGAACTGCGATCCTGGCGCCGCATGGACGGGAAGGACGCCAGCCGGTATCCGCGGGCGCGCCCCGCTCGGAGGTCCCATGTCCACAGCGCGAATGCGATCGCTGACGAGAGCCTGGGACCATGCGCCCGATGTGGAGACGTGGCGTCAGATCGCCCAGGCGCTCGACGAGGAGACGGGCCTCGCGGCGTGGCGGGCGGAGGATGCCTGCGAGGTCTACGACGCGCGCCGGATTCGGGCCGATCTGGTTCGGTTCGAGGCCCTGCGCGCGGCAAAGGATTGGCGAAACCTGGCGTTCTCGCTGCACGACAGTGTGCTGCGCCACATGCCGGACCTGGCCCACCCGGCACTGTTTCACACGGCGTTCGGGGGCACGAAGCACCTGGTCGAGCGGTGGTTGGACGCGGTGTGTGACGCGATCGACAGCCTCGCGGACCGGGACGTGGATCCGGACGGAGCGGCCCGGCGTCGGGAGGCATTCCACCGGGAGGCCCGTGGCCTGGGCCGGAGCGCGCTGATGCTGTCGGGTGGGGCGACCCTGGGGTTCATCCACCTGGGCGTGGTCAAGGCGCTGTTCGAGGCGGATCTGCTCCCCGACGTGCTCACGGGCGCGAGCATGGGCGCGATGGTGGCGGCGGGGGTCGGGACCCGCAGCGACGAGGAGCTCGAGGCGTTCCTGCTGGAGGTGCTCGACGACTGGTCGGTGACGGTGCCCGAACTGGGCACGTTCCGGGCGTCGACGCCGCCGTTGTGCGTGCTCACCTCCAACCGGACGAGGGAGGTGCACGACGCGCTCAAGCGCCGTTGCCTCTATCACTGGGTCGATTACCC
>JAUHWK010000610.1 GCA_030424555.1 bacterium
CGTACCGTCCGATCAACTGGGCCAGGACCTCCGTGTCGGTCTCGCTGACGAGGCGGACGCCGTCCTTCTCCAGCGCCCCCTTGAGCTGCGTCATGTTCTCGATGACGCCGTTGTGGACCAGCGCGACCCGACCGGCTGCATCGGTGTGGGGGTGGGCATTGCCGTCCGTGACCCCACCGTGGGTGGCCCAGCGGGTGTGGGCGATGCCGAGGCGCGCCGCCGGCGGCGCCTCCAGGCGTGCGGTCAGGTCCGACACCCGGCCCACGGACTTGCGGATCCACAAGCCAGGATCGGCGGGGCGCAAGGCCACGCCTGCGCTGTCGTAGCCGCGGTACTCCAAGCGCCGCAGGCCTTCCAGCAGCACGGGCAGCGCGTCACGATGTCCGACGTAGCCGACGATTCCACACACCCGACCCTCCTCAGCGGGGACGCCACGCCCTGACCTGCGCATCGAGCGCGGCTGGGGCGAGCTCTGCCCCCCCGACGTCTAGCCCCCTCAGCACACCCTCGGCCCCCACCAGCACGACGGTCGGGATGCGGTCGGCCTGGAACACCCGACGAAGCTCCGGATCGCGGGCGACGTCCATGACGCGCCACGCCATCGTCGCCACCGCCCGTCGGTACGACGCCTCGTCCCGGTCCACCCCCACCGCGAACAGCCTCGCCGGCACCCCATCCTCCGTCCAGCGCGCGGCCAGGGCGTCGTACACGGGCAGACTCGCCATCGACGACGGCGACCAGGTGGCCCAGAACACCAGCACCACCACCTGCCCCCGCAGCGACTCGTCCGACCGCCCCCCCACCGAGAAGCGCGGCGCGCGGCGCCCAACCGCCAAGCCCGCCTGGCCCGACAGGACCTCGGTGAGGTCCGGCGCCCCATCCACCGCCTTGAGCGCCTGGGCGAGGGCTGCGCTGCGTTGGAGACGTTGCTGCTGCAGGACGCGCCACCACGCGTCGGCCGCGGCGACGGCACCGCGGTCCCCCACCGGGGACATCACGTCCTCCGGAACCGGGCCGCCCGCAGCCGCCGCCGACACGACCGCGTGCTCCAGCATGCACCGCTCGCGTAGCGTGTACACGCAGGCGCGCTGGGGTGTGGCCCGGTCGGCGAGGTGCTGCACCGTGGGATCGAGCAGGGCGATCGTCCGCACGCGCACCCGGTGACCCCGTGAGCGACGCACCGCTGCGGAGGGCTCCAGCCAGCTCGATGTCCGCAGCGCTTCGATCAAGGAAGCCTCGTCGGCGAGTGCATCGAGGGTGGTGCGTCCCGCCTCGATCCCAGCGGCCCGCGCCGCCTTGAGCACCGTGGGGTCCGGCGCCAACCGCGCGGCCACCGCCAGCGCGATCGCAGCGTCCTTGGCGTGCCCGAGCGCCAACACCCGCACCCCAAACCGCCTCCACGCCTCGGCGACTTCCGCGATCCGCCCGTCGACGTCCAGCCCGACCGGATCTTCGTCCGGGACGAGGTCCAGCCCCCCCACACACCGCAAGACCGCGTCTTCCGCCAAGGTTCGGGCGTTCAGCCGATCGCCAGCCCGCCAGGCATCGTCCGCCTCCCCGAGGTCCCGGCACGCCGACGATCGCACCGGGACGGGGGGCGTCTTCAGACGCCGCGCGACCAGGCGCCCGAGCACTTCCCGCTCCGAGGGACGAAGATCCGACGGCGCCGACGACCGTCCCCCGGCCACCTTGCGCGCCAGCGCGTCCAGGTCGGCACGGGATCGCACCGGCGTCGGCGCGGACGCCCAGGCATCGAACCCCTCCTCCATGGCGGTGATCGCATCCATCAGTCCCGCCACCCCGTCGGCGGTGGCGAGGCGGGCCAGGCCGGCCGCCGACGCCGCCGCGATGTCGTGGTCACGACGCACCCGGGCCCACGCCGCGGCGCGGTGCAACGACACCGGATCCGCGGCCGCGATCCATCCATCCACCGTCTTGCGCTCCAGCCGCTCCAGCCGGCGTCGCCCGCCGCCCGACCACCCTGCGGTGTCGAGCGCAGTCCACAGCTCTGGCGGGGCTCCCCGCTCGTCCGGCCACCCCCCGAGCGTGGCCACCACCCCCTCCTCGTCCCCGTGACGGGCGCGCCACAGGATGGCGAGGCGACGGCGCACGCCAGAGGGCGGCAGGGCGTCGATCTGGGCGCGTGCGTCCTCGAGATCGCCCGAGGCCACCGCCCGCTCCGCCGCGAGCAGCGCTTGGACCGCTGGATCCACCGTGTCCGGCACCGCCTGGAGGCGCCCGGTCCGCAGGGCGAACCGCCACCACG
>JAUHWK010000080.1 GCA_030424555.1 bacterium
GGTCAGATAGACGATCGGCTCGTGGCCTGCGTGGTACAGGTTGACCCCCTCCATCGCCCGGCCTGGATCGTGGATCGGCACGACGGAGGTCCCCCGATCCACCTCGCGGGTGCCGTCGGCGTACCCGATCGCCTCGAGCTCGGCCGCGACGGCGCGCTGGGCCTCGGTCATCCGCATCGGGTCCTTGACCACCCGCCACTTGCCCAAGACGGGCCGGCCGTCCGCCTTGATCTCCCCCCAGTCGCCGACCAGATCGTCCTCATCCCACCCGGGTCCGTCCGAGTCCGAGCCGTCCGAGTCCGAGCCGTCGACCCCCGGCTTGGCCGCCAAGGACTGGATCAGCCCGACGCCGACGATCAGGACGAGGAGGCCGTACCCCAGGCCCGCCATCGCCTTGTACACGCCACCCTTGTCGACCACATCCTCTCCGTCACCAGGAGCCGCCCCGTAACCGGCGGACGCCTTGGTTCACCGGGCCGGCGGGCCATCGGTCTCCTGGGACCGGGCGTCCAACCGAGCTTCCGGCGACGCTTCCCGGGCATCAGCACCCTCGCACGCCGCCTCCTCCCTCGCCGCGGCCTCGGCCATGGCGTCGTCGGTCAGCGGTGCCCCGAGCGCACGGATCGCGCGGGCATAGCAGTCGGTCCACGCGGGGTGGATGTCCTCAAAGTACAGGCGCCGCAGCGGCCAGCCGGGCGCCTCCAACGGCACCTCCACGGACACGACGCTTCCCCCTGGGACCGCCTCGACGGTCCACCACGTCTCGAAGCCTCCCTTGCCCTCGTGCTCCCACACGACACGCGTCCCGGGACGGACCTCGCCGACCACCAGCGTGAGCCGTCGCTGCATCAGGTGGGGGGTGTAGGTGACCCGGGCCCGCGCCCCAGGACCCGACTCTGGGATGCCCACCTGCCACTTCACCAGACACCCCTCTCCGAACAGCCCGGCCACGCGGGGCAGGTCGGACAGGGCGCGGGTGACGCGGTCTGCGGGGGTGTCGATCCGCAGGGATGCCACGACATCGGCCGAGCGGTCTTGGTACGGGTTGCCGGCGATCGCGGCCGCGACCCACCACCACATGGGATCCTCCTGGACGCCACGCGCTGCGCCTACCCCGTCGACACCGCGTCGTCGCAGGCACGTCCCCCGACCGTCCGATACCCGCACGCGGACCCCGTGGAGGGCCCGTGTCCCACCCCACCCTCCGCCACCTCGCCGCGTGCTGGGTGGGCGCGCTGATCGCTGGCCTCAGCACGACGGGCTGCGTCGACCCCGAGAACGCACGCACGGCCTGGCTCGTCGAGCAGCTCCACCGGGACAACCGGGTGTGGTCTACCCGCGATCCGTCGCTGCTCTCCGCCAAGTACGCCCGGATGGCGGCCGATCCCTACGACTACATGCGCGGCACCAACGGCGTGTTCCTACGCGACCAGGAGCGGCCCGGCACCGAGCGCGTCCCCACCGCCTTCCTCACCGAGCCCCACGCCGCCGACGTCCTGCTGATGGTCGATCCGCACCCCGAGAACGTCGGGGGCTTCCTGCCCGGGTGGCCCCCGCCCCCCGACGACGCAGGGTTCCGCCTCGACTTCAACGACTTCGACGGCGCCAGCCACGGGCCGTGGATCTGGGATGTGCGGCGCGGCGCCCTGGGCCTCGCCATGCTCGTCCACGGGATCCCGTCCTGCGACGACGCGTGCCGGATGGCCACGATCGAGGCGTTCGCACAGGCCCACGCCACCGCCGTCCTCGACCCGCAGGCCCACGACCTCGGAGCCCTGTCCGCCTGGGGCGAGGTCGTCGAGCGGCGGGCGGAGGACCTGATCGAGAAGGGACGGGATCGAGACGAGGTGTCAGACCAGACCGAGCGAGACGAGGATCGCCGTCTGCGCCTAGTGCGAGAAGCCCTCGAGCCGGATGGACGCGCCATCCTCGACCTCACGCCCGACGAGCAGGCCCAGGTGGATCGGCTCGTCCGTGCCTACACCCCCCACGCCCCCGAGGGCTTCCGCCTGCTGGACGCTGTGCGCCGGTACGGCCGCGGCATCGCCAGCATTCCCGCGATTCGGTACGTGTGGTTGTGGGACCAGGGCGACGACGGGACCGGCGACGATCGGCTGTTCCAGGTGCGCGAGGTGGTCGATCCCCCAGCGATCCCGGGCCTGTCGGACCCTGTTCCTGGGCTGTTCGGGGGCCAGGCCGACCGGGTCCGGGCCGCCGCCGAGGGCCTGTGGGCCGTGCCGGCCTCCGACGCCTTGTTGGTGGGGCTGCGCGATGGGGCGATGACCTTCAAGGTCGCGTCGTGGACGGGCTACTCCGACGGGTTCGACCACGAGGACATCCAGGAGGATGCCGAGGACGGCAAGACCGATCCCGAGGACCTCGTCGCCCTCGGCCGGTTCCTCGGGGCCCTGCTCGGCGGGGCCCACCAGCGCGGCCTCACCGCCCACGGACGCGACGCCGGTGCCATCCTGCGGGCAGAGCTCGAGGGCCGCGTCGACGCGTTCCTCGCGGAGACGACCGACGCCGCCGCGACCGACCTCGCACGCACCCTCGAGACACGGGCAGCGACGACACCGGGGACGACGACACCGCAGAGGACGACGACACCAGCGACGACGACGACACCGCAGACACGGCGAACCCCACCGCCGACGTCGTGATCAACGAGATCCTGGCGTCCAACGACGCCGCCTTCGAGGACACCGACAACCCCGGCGAGTTCCCGGACGCCATCGAGCTGTACAACGCAGGCAACGCCACGGCCGACCTCGGCGGATGGACCATCGCAGACGACAAGGTCACCGCCACCGCGCCAGCCGGCGTCACGCTGGCCGCAGGCACCTACCTGGTGCTGATCGCCGACGACGACACCGACGCCGACGCGTGGCCGCACCTGCCGTTCAAGCTCGGCGCGGGCGGGGACACCGTCACCCTCAAGGACGACGGCGGCACCACGATCGACGAGGTGTCCTGGGACGAGGACGACACGGACCTCGTGTTCGGCGCGCAGCAGGAGGACGTCTCCATCGCCCGCTCGCCCGACGGCTCGGACACCTGGGTGACCGACGACACCCCCACGCTGGGCGCGAAGAACGAGTGACCCCTCGGGCCTCGTTGGTCCCCTCGGAACCACGGCGCTATGCGGAAGGGGAACGCATCTCCTGGCGGGGTCCGCATCTCCCCCATCTCCCCGGGAACCACCGAGGCCCTCGGCGCCACCCGCAGCCCTCCCCACGCTCGGGGCCGGGTCGGGCGCCGGACTGTGCTGAGGGCGCTGGCGGTTGGGATGGCGATGGCGTTCCTCCCCGGCTCGGGCCACGCGTCCACCGACCCGCCCGCCACCCCGTCTCCGTGGCAACGCATCCCGCTCGAGGACGGCCAAGGCAAGGCGCTGGATCCGACCTCGCTCGACGGCCGGGTGGTCGTCGTCGTCAACGTCGCCAGCTTCTGTAGCTACACCCCCCAGTACGCAGACCTCCAGTCGATGTGGACCCGGTACCGGTCCAGGGGTCTGGTCGTGATCGGGGTGCCGTCCAACCAGTTCGGCAACCAGGAGCCGGGGACCGACCGGGAGATCCGCAACTTCTGCCGATCCCGGTACGGCGTCGACTTTCCCCTCCTCGCCAAGCAGGACGTAACGGGAGACACCCGCAGTCCGCTGTACGCGTGGTTGTCGGCCAGCGTCGACCCCGCGCGCGACGTCGCCTGGAACTTCGAGAAGTTCGTCGTCAACCGCACCGGCAAGGTGGTCGCGCACTTCGGCAGCCACGTGCAGCCCACCGACGAGCGGGTCACGCGGACCCTCGAGATGGCGCTCGACGGCGCCTTGTGAGCCCGATGATCCAGCCCCCGCCCGGCTCCGGCGGCATGGCGGGGTCCCTCCAGTCCTGGCGCGACGCCCTCCCGGCCTGGATCCGCAACCGGCTCCCGCGACGCCTGCCCGTGTGGCGGCACGCGGACTACCGCCTGCCCGTGCCCGAGCTGGCCGCCATCCACGGCATCGAGCCCAACCGGGCCGACCTCGCCCTGTGGGCCCTGCTCGGGGCGGGCAACCGACGTCACCTCGCGGTCCACGAGGCGGGCCGCATCGCGTATGGACACCTGGGGCTGGTCCACACCCCAGCCTGGCTGGAGGCGCTCACCCGCCCCGACCGCCTCGCCGAGGTCTACGGCATCACCGGCGTGCCCCACTTCCCCGTGGATGCCGTGATGCACAGCGTCCGCCTCGCCTGTGGAGGCACCCTCGCGGCCGCCCGGCACGTGGTGGCCCACCGGGGTCCCGCCCTGAACCTCCTGGGCGGATTCCACCACGCCTTTCCCCACAAGGGTGGGGGCCTGTGTCCCGTGAACGACCTGGCGGTGGCCGCCGCCGTGCTGCGGTCCGAAGGATTCACCGGGCGGATCGCGGTGCTCGACCTCGACGCCCACCCCCCGGATGGCACCGCCGCCTGCCTTCGCCACGACCCCAACGTGTGGATCGGATCGCTGTCCGGATCGGACTGGGGACCGCTCGACGGGGTCGACGAGACCGTGCTTCCCGAGGCCGACGACCCCACCTACCTGCACGCGCTCCGGGGCCTCCTCCGACGCATGCCCCCCGCCGACCTCGTGTTCGTCCTCGCCGGGGCCGATGTGCTCGAGGGCGACCGACTCGGAGCCCTCCGCCTCACCCACGACGGGGCCCGCATCCGGGACGAGCGGGTCGCGGCCCACCTCGGCGACACGCCCGCAGTGTGGGTCCCGGCAGGCGGCTACCGCGCAGACGCCTGGCGGGTCCTGGCCTCCACGGCCGTCACGCTCAACGCCCCCCGCACCCACCCGGTCCCCCGGGGCCTCGACCCTGTCGAGAACCGGTTCGCCTACGTCTCTCGATCCCTGGATCCCCGCGAGCTGACCGGGGAGGTCGAGGACGAGCCCTGGTTCACCGAGGCCGATCTCGATCCCCGCCTCGGAGGAGACCATCCCCCGCGCCTGCTCGACTACTACACCGAGGAGGGCATCGAGTACGCGCTGCACGCCTATGGGCTCCTCGCCCAGATCCGCCGTCTCGGGTACGGCGCGTTCCGCGTCCGGATCCTGCGGGAGCCCACCGGAGACCGCGCCCGCCTCACCGGCGTCGCCGACGGACGCACCCACCTGCTGTGGGAGGTCCAGCTCGACCGGGAGCGCCACGCCGGCCGTCCCCTGCTCGCGCTGCGCTGGATGACCATGCGCCACCCGCTCGGGGGGTTTCCACCGGGACGGCCTCCGCTTCCCGGCCAGGAGGTCCCGGGCTTGGGCCTCGCCACCGAAGCCGTCCGGCTCCTCGAGCGCGTCGCGCTCCGCCTGGGCCTCGACGGCATCGTCTACCGCCCCGCCTGGTTCCACACGGCACGGATGGCGATCCCCCCGTTTCAGTTCGAGGACCTCGAAGAGCACGCCCGGTTCGAGGCGCTCACGCGCGACCTCGCACCACGGCCCTGGTCGGAGAGCTCCCGGCTCGTGGCCGACCGCAAGGTCTTGCTCGACGGACGTCCATGGACGTGGCCCGCCGCCCCGATGGTCCACCTGTTGACGCCAGAACCGCACGATCCGGCCGTCGTCGCCCGCCTGCGAGACACCCATCGGTTCACGATCCTGGGCGCCTCGGCGGACCCATCCGGCCCGTCGGCGTGACCCGAACCCCCTCCATGCTCTAGCATCGGCCCAGCCCCGTCCCGCCAGGGACGGCTGCCCTGGAGACGCCATGTCGATGCCCCCGGCGACGGTCACGCCCGCCCCCACCCCCGGCCCAGAGGCCTGGGTCCGGTCGTTGGAGGTGGAGGGCGAGCTGGCCCAAGTGCTTCGCCTCGAACCGCGCCGTGGCGTCGACGTCTGGTGCGAAAAGGGCGCGCTCATCTCGTACACGCCTGGCGTCCAGTGGGAGCTGTCGTTGATGGGCGGTGCGGGCAAGGCGCTGGGCCGCATGGCCTCCGGCGAGGACTTCGGCATGCTCAAGGTCCGCGCCACCACCGATGAGGACGAGGTGCTCATCGGCGCGAACCTCCCCGGAAAGCTCGCGACCTGGGAGCTGGAGCGCGGTCCGATCACCGCCACACGAGGGGCCTTCGTCGCCGGCATCGGACGGGTGGACGTGGCCGTGACCGTGGCCCGATCCGCGGGCGCTGCCCTGTTCGGAGGCGGTGGCCTGTTCATGCAGCGGATCTCCGGCAAGGGCCTGGTCGTCCTGCACGGCTACGGCGACTTCGTCGTCCGCGAGCTGCGCCACGGCGAGATCCTTCGGGTGTCCACCGGCAACCTCGCCGCCTTCTCCCACACCGTCTCGTACAGCATCGTCGGCGTCGGCGGCTGTCGGCGCACCCTGTTCGGCGGCGAGGGCATGTTCATGACCGAGATGAAGGGGCCTGGGTTCGTGCTGCTCCAGACCCTCAAGCGCGCCAAGGCGCCGAGCGCCCGAGGGTTCAACCCCCTCAGCTTCCTGCCCATCTGAGCCTGGGGCCACCGTTCGCCCGGCGGTGCCCGATCAGCCGTCAGCGCTCAGCGACAGCTCGACCACCACCGGCCGGTGGTCCGACGCCCGCGCGCAGCTCTCCACCGCACCCAGCGCCGGCCCGTCCGCGACCCCCGGCTGCACCTCGGTGTCGTCGTCGCAGTCGTACACCTCGCCCCGGAGCGGGGTCCGGTCCGCGCGATCGTCGACCAGGACGTGGTCGATCACCCGACCGCTCTCCGGGCGGGTCGCGGCGTCCCCGTCCCGCTGCGTGAGCGGCACCCGCCGCCATCCCTCCGCCGCAAACTCGGCGAACGGGTCCGCGTCGAGCCCCTCGGCGCCAAGCCCCTGCAGGACATCCGCCCCCACCGACCAGCTGTCGGGGAGATCGTCCGGCTCGGCGGTGAACGTGACGGGATCGTGGCGCTGCCCGACCTCGGCGTTGACGTCCCCGACGACCAGCGCGAGGTCCGAGCCGTCCAGGGTCGCAGCGGCCTGGGTGACGCGCAGGGCATCCACCGCCCGCCGGTAGCTGTCGACCGCCTCGAACCCGCTCTTGAGGTGCATCGCGGCCACCCCGACCTCCAACCCGGTCCCGGGCACCGCCACCCGGACCACCACGACCCCGCGGGTGAGGTCTCGGGTGTCCGGCGCGGCGAGGTCACGCCCGTCCAGCACGTCGGACGCCACGATCGGCACCCGAGACAACACGGCGTTGCGCAGGTCCCCGAACGCCGGGTCGCCGTCCAGCACGATCCCGTCGTGCCCCAAGGCCGCCGCAAGCGCATCGAGCGCGTCGTCCTCGCCCCCATCCACCTCGTTGAGCGCGATCACGTCGGCGTCGATCCGGGTCAGGACGTCGACCAGCGCATCGAACCCCGGGGTCGACGGCGTCCCCAGCCCCTCCACATTGTAGGAGACCACCCGCAGTGGCACCCGGGCAGGCGGGTCCCCGGACGCCCACCCGTCCCACGTGCCCTGCGCCACCGTGCGCGGCGCCTCACAGCCTGCGGCCCCCAGCACCACCAGGAGCGCCCCCGCGCGCACCGGCTGGATCCACGACGACAGACCTGTTCGACGAGCGGTCATCGAGACCTCCGACCGCGCGGGTGCCCCGATCGGCCCCACCACGCAAGCCGGCCGCCGCGTCCCGCCCCACGACCGCGCATCCCAATGCAGGCCCGGGCGCCAACAACGCGGGACGCAAGCCCCCGGGTCTGATACCATCCGGCACCAGAGGGGAACCCATGGCCTTTCTCGCCAACCACGCCGAGTCTGACCTCATGCGCGCGGTCACGCACGCCCGCATGCACGTCACCTCCGGGCGCGGCATCGAGTCGATCATCCACGACCTGTCCAACTCCAACCTCGGCATCGTGTCCGCGGCGCTCAACCAGGTGGTGAGCGAGATGGAGGGCGGCCTCGACGCCGAGACCGCCCTGGGCAAGGTCGCCGACCAGGTCGACAACGCCAGCCTGCGCACCTTCCTCCAGGCGCTCAAGGCCCCTGGCTCCGCCGCCGTGTCTCGCCTCGGCGACCTCACCGATCAGATCCAGCAGGGCTGGAACTTCGCGGTCGAGAAGTACGGCAGCCGGGTCGGCGGGCTCGTCCAGATGACCGCCATTCTGTTCGTCATCTCGTTCGTCCCCACCATCCTCAAGGTGTTCGAGCTCATCCCGCAGAAGCTCGGCACCGACTTCGCCCTCCCCCCCACGCTCGATGCGGTCATCTTCACGTTCCTGTCGTTGATGATCACCGTGCTCCTGCTGCTGATGAGGGTTCGATGAGCGCGTTCTCGGCGGGCATCGGCCCGCTGCACGTCGTCCGTCTCGTCCAGTGGGTGATCGCGATCCCCCTGATCTGGTCGTTCGTCGTCGGCATCTTGGGCATCGACGCCCTCGACCCGCTGATGGAGCTCGCCGAGGGCATGGGCGTGTCGTCGTTCATCGCCCGCTGGGTGTTCGCCGGGGCCTCGGCGGCGCTGTTCGTGAGCGAGCAGCAGATCGACCAGTGGCAGGACTCCTTCGCCCAGCGCCTGCACGACATCATCAAGACCATCGGCGACGAGGTCCGCGAGGGCAAGGCCGTCGAGACCGCCGTGGCGCTCGCCGCGTCCGAGGGCGGCGGTCCTGCCGCGCTGTTCCGCGACTCCCTCGATGTCGCACGCGACATGCCGTTCGAGTCCGCCCTGGTGGCTGTCGCCGACAACAGTGGGTACCCGTACTTCCAAGAGGTCGCCCACCTCATGGCCATGGCCGTGGACTCCCCCGGCGACACCGGGCGGGCCCTGCGCGACCTCGGCACCGAGCTGGAGCAGTCCTACCGGCTGAGCAGCTCCCTGAGCGCGCAGATCTACGCGTCCCTGGTCATCCTCCAGGGCACTGCGTTGGTGTTCGTCCCCTTCCTGTTCCGGCTGCTCGAGCAGTCGTACTACCGCAACCTGGCCGAGATCATGGATCACCGCACCGCGCTGGAACCGTCGCTGTTCTTCGCGTACGGTGCGATCGCCACCGCTTCCCTGGACGGCATCGTGTTCGACCGGTGGAGCAGCGTGCCGGCGAGGATTCCCGTGTCGCTGGCCATGGTGTACGGTGGGCTGAACTTCATGTGATCCGCGTCCCGCCTTCGCGGCGGGCACCGTCCAGGCCAGCCCCGGCCCGGACGGCGTTTGGAGGTGTTGCGTGGGCTTTCTGGACTGGATCCTCGGCAAGGACACCCAACCGGCACCGGTCATGGCCGACACCGGTGGCGGCGCCGCCGTGGTCGAAGGTGGCGGGCGCGATCTGGGCCTGTACGCCGTCCCGGACCTCGTGATCGCGCAAGGCAGCCGGAACGTGATGGACTTCCTGCTGGCCGACGACGACCTCGAGGAGGTCATGTACAACGGCTCCGACCAGCCCATGCGGGTCGCCCACCGTGCGTTCGGCATGTGCGAGGTCAACCACTCGCTCGACGAGGAGACCGCCCACATGTTCGTGTCGGAGATCGCCGCCCGCGCCGGCACGATCATCGACGCCAACCGGCCCCTGTTCGACGGCACGCTGCCCGACGGCTCCCGCGTCAACATCGCGGTGCCGCCCGTCACCTCGCGCTACCCGTCGATCACCATCCGGAAGTTCCGCAACAAGGCGATCACCATCGCCGACATGGTCGCCGGCGACACCCTGTCCGCCGAGGCCGCGGCCTACCTGTGGACCGTCATCGACGGCATGGGCGGCCGCCCGGCCAACGTCATCGTCTGCGGCGGCACCGCCTCGGGCAAGACCACCTTCCTCAACGCGCTCACCTGGTTCATCCCGCCCAAGGACCGCGTCGTCGTCATCGAGGACACCCAGGAGCTGATGGTCCACCAGCCCAACGTGGTCCAGATGGTCACCAGCGAGTCCGCCGACATGGACCGCCTGCTGGTCAACGCCCTGCGCATGCGTCCCGACCGCATCATCGTTGGTGAGGTCCGCGGTCCAGAGGCCCGCACCCTGTTCGGCGCGATGAACACCGGCCACGACGGCTGTATCGGCACCCTGCACGCCAACAACGCCCGCGAGTCCATGCACCGCGTGATGACCGCGCCGATGAGCGTCCCGCTGTCGCAGATCAGCGGCCTCGACCTGATCGTCGTGATGGAGTCCCGTCAGACGGCCGATGGCCCCAAGCGCCAGACCGTCGAGATCGCCGAGGTCAGCGGCATCTCCCAGGACACGCCGCGGCTCAACCAGCTGTTCATCCGCGACCACTACAAGGGCACGCTCACCAACACGGGCATCCCCAGCCGCCTGCGCTCCGAGCAGTGCCGGTCGGCTGGCGTGCGCACCGAGGAGTTCGAGCGGATCGTCCAGGCCCGCGCCCGGGCACTCGATCGCTTGGTCGCCGCCGGCGCGTCGCAGCAGGACTTCGAGGACCTGGTCGCCAGCCAGGCCTCGTAGCCAGCCGGGTCCGCAAGACCTCCGCCCCGAGCGAACGACGCAGCCCGCTGCCTCGTTCGCGACCCACAGCGTAGGGTCCGCTCCGACGACGCCGTGTCCATCGAACGGCGTCGCGACAAGCGTACCGGGACCTACTGCTGGTTGCCCGCCTCGGGCGGCACGCGCGGAATGCGGCAGCCGGAGTAGACGCGCTCGCAGACCTCCGGGATCTCCGGGTCGTTGTCGACGCAGCCCGACGACAGCAGGGCGTCGATGCACTGCTCGGCGGCGGTGGCGTCGTACGTGCAGTCCGGGGGCTCCGGGTAGTCCTGCTGGCGCAAGAACTGGAGGCACTCCTGGACATTGACCGTTCGGAGCATCTCCTCGGTCGCGCACAGCCCGTAGCCCTGGCAGAACAGGGGCTCGTACTCCTCGATGAAGGTCCGCTCCCCGATGCCCCCACAGGCAGACACGGACAGGGACACAGCGATCGCCGAGAGGACGGCGTGCAGGCGAGGACGGATCGCAGTGCGCACGGGGGTCCCTCCAGAACAGGACGGGCCAGCATGCTCCGTTCCCCAGGGCATCGCAACCCGACACCCGGTGTCCCGTCCGCCCGCGGTATCCTTCCTTCCCGACCCGGAGCCCGCATGCCCACCCGCTACCCGACCTACGACGCGTTCTGGCCCTACTACATCAGCGAGCACCGCCTCCCGACCACGCGGTGGATCCACTTCGTCGGCACCAACGGCTTCCTCGCCGCGGTGGCCTGGTGCGCCCTCACCGCCCCGCTGACGTTCATCCCCGCGTTCAGCCTTAGCCTGGGGCTGGGCGCCTGGGCGTTCAAGATGGAGGGGCGTCGGGCCGCCACGCCGGTGCTGCTCGGCATGGTGGCGTTGGGCGCGCTCGGACACCCGGGCTTGCTCGCCGGCGTGTTGTTTGCCTACGCCTGTGCGTGGGTCGGCCACTTCCTGATCGAGCACAACCGCCCGGCCACGTTCACGTACCCGCTCTACAGCTTCGCGGCGGACTTCAAGATGCTGGGCAAGATCGTCCAGGGCA